>JABWAS010000046.1 GCA_013360865.1 Candidatus Paceibacter sp. | reverse complement strand
ACAAGAAATTCTTCAATCCTGCCTGAATCTATTAATATCACTACGATTGTTGCTCTGGTAAGCTCCGTTTCCTTTTGCAAATAAGCTAAAATATCCGGCAGCGCGCCCAAATGCTCGACATTCGTTATTTGACTTCTGGTTTCGGCAACACAAATCCCCCTGTGTTCTATATCTATTGATGCCTCTCCGTATGAAACCTTTACCGGCTCAATCCTATCCATTTTCCTAATCGCTCCAACGGCGTTGCTCACAAGCGTTTCTGTGGAATACTCAACGGAATAGGTAGTTTTAGCCTTAATCTTATTCCAGAACTTTTCAAAATCTTCGTCCAGAAACACTTGTTCCTAAATCCTGCAAACAAGGCTAAGCCTTGTTTGCAGGATTTAGGTATCAATAAAATTCTCTTCTCCAAAAATCTCATTCATTAATATACGGAGATTATGTATCTCATTATCATCAACGCTAATAAAAATTACCCCATCTTCTCTCAACAAGTTTCTAGCAAGAAAAAGACGGGGATACATCATGCTGAGCCATTTGGAGTGAAACCTGCCATCCGTTTCGGTATTTGTAGAGTATCGCCTACCCTCGCTGTCTAATTGCCCAGTATAGCGTAAGTATGTATCCGGACTTTCTGTATAGTTATCAGGGTAAATAAAATCATTGCCTGTATTATAGGGCAGGTCAATGCATATCATCTTGATTTTGCCAGCAAATAGGATGACACCAGATCATACAATTTTTGTTCATCGGGGGATGGTATAAACTCCTGTGTTATTGCTATTCTATTCGTGTATTTAACATATTCCAGTACCTGGCGGCGGAGTGTTCTTATACAGACAGGCTTCAATCGTTCTTTCAGGCTACAAAAATCGTTCTCATTGGCTAACCTGGAAAACTGGCTCTTAAAACTCTTTACATCGCTAAAGGTATAATCATCAATGACACTCACGAGACCATAAAGTTCTAAGAGAGAATTTTGGAGAGGTGTTGCCGTAAGGAGAATTTTTAGGACATTGGCAACGGCATTTTTGACGGCATTGGCAATTTTATTTGATGGCTTATAAACATTTCTCAAACGGTGGGCTTCATCAATAATCACCAAATCCCAGTTGATATTTTTAATGTAAACGTCTTTAGCCCTTGCAAAATGGTATGAACATATGACTATTTCGTTCTGGTTAAAGGGATTTAAGTTTCCATTTCTAATTTCCTGATTAAAAGATGATGTTTCCAATATAATTGACGAAAGGAAGAATTTATCCAGTAATTCCTGATTCCATTGTTTGCGCAGATTGGATGGTACGATGACCAGAATTTTCCGTTTTCTTTCAGCCCACTTTTGAGAGATAACCAGTCCAGCCTCAATGGTTTTTCCCAGCCCGACCTCATCCGACAGTATAGCGCCCTTAGAAAGCGGGGAATGGAAGGCAAACAAAGCTGCCTCAACCTGATGTGGATTTAAATCTACCTGGGCATCTAAAAGAGAAGAAGCCAGTTTTTGCAAACTATCCGATGAGTTGCGTTTTGTGAGTTCGAATGCAAAATATTTGGCATGATAAGGCGTTATTTGCATTAATTATAGCATTCAGATAATTATTTACGCTTAAAACGAAAGAACCAAATTACATATTTTTTGGTTTGTGTACGGAGTATAAGTCATTCAAAAACGTAATTCAATACTATTTCACGTGCTGAGTTGAGCATTTGTTACACTCAAGATCAACGTAGCACATTTTTGATAAATGCATTTTAAATTTACCAAAGGAAGGAAAAACTATATGGCAGTTGATTACTATGTCATTCAGTTACAAAATTCTTTGATATTCGTAACACTTTAGTTCTTTGAAAAATTAACAAGCGATTTTATAGGCCAACCCAGAAGGCGTTTTTACCGTCAGGGCGTTTTTGGCAATTGCCAGAAGGTT
>JABWAS010000045.1 GCA_013360865.1 Candidatus Paceibacter sp. | reverse complement strand
TCCGACTGTCCCATCAACGGCGTTTTCGGAAACTGCACCAAGGCGGCGGTTATGAACTTCCAGCAGAAATACAAATACGACATCCTTTTGCCGGAAAAACAAACCGAACCCACCGGTTTCGTGGGTCCGAACACTATCAAAAAACTGAACGAATTATACGGAGAGTAAAAATCAGTTAAACCAAAACAGACCTGCCAGGTTTTAGCTTCTTCAACCTGGCAGGTTTGTTTGGGGGTCAGTTTGATTAGACGAACTAAGCGGAGACGAAGGGCAGCAAACCCATTACCCTGGCCCGCTTTATGGCCGTGGCCAGCTTCCTCTGGTGTTTGGCGCAAACTCCGGTGTCGGACTTGGCCGCGATCCGGGCGTGATGCGTCAAAAACTTTTTCAGGGTTTCCGTTTTTTTGTAATCAACGCTGTTTATATTGTTGGTGCAAAAATAACACTGTTTCATGCCAATTTTGTTTGTGAGCGAAGCGAACAATTACAAAATTGCGCACCCGCCCAAGTTTTTCTTTAAATATAACTTTAATATATTACCTGCTTTTTAATGTTTGTAAACCTTTATTTTTATTACCTGCCCAAAACTTAGGCGGGTTAAGGTTTTGCAACCAAAATTTTTTCGTTCCGCTTTCAGCTGGACTCAAAATTTTGGGCAAATTCCTTAAAATGGTATATCCTCCGGCTTGATGTCCTCCTCCGGATATTCTATCGTTTCCAGTTCTTCCGGCTTGTTGGCTTGGCTGGCGCCCTTGGCTTCCTGGAAGTTGCCCTGGCCTTGCCCCGCGCCGCCTCCTTTCCTTTGGCCAAACTGGACTCTCTCCGCCACTATCTCCGTCCGGTTTCTTTTGGAACCGTCCTGGGCTTCCCAGTTTCTTGTTTGCAGTCTTCCTTCAATAAGAGCCGAGCTTCCTTTTTTGAGATACTGGGCAACAATATCCGCTTGCTTGCCGAAGACGACGATATTGTGAAACTGGACTTCCTCCTGCTTTTCCCCCTGTTGATTGCGCCACACTCTGTTGGTGGCGACTCCGAAAGTGGCCACAGAAGAACCGGAAGGGAGCGATTTCAGCTCCGGGTCTCTTGTTAAGTTTCCTATCAAAAAAACTTTATTGAGATTCATGCGCTTTTTTAAATATTGATAATGGCGTTAGACTCCTTGCTCTTTCAGAATTTGTTCCAGTTTTTCGTCTATCTGTTCCGGCTTTATTTCTTCCTTTTCCTTTTTAACCTCGGCCGTATCTTCCTTCTTGGCCGCGTCCGCGCCTTTTCTGGAAACATACTGGGGCAGATTTTCCTTGCCCGCCTCCGTGGCCAAAGACCTCAAAATTTTGTCGTTTTTCTCAAAAAGGCTTTTTATTTTCTCCACTGTTCCGTCGGCGGTGAACCTGAACCAACCGAAGTAGGCGTTCTGATTTTTTTTAATGGGATAAGAAAGCCTCTGCGTTTTGGGCATATCTTCGCTGACCAAGAGCCCGCCGTTGTTTTCTATCGCTTCTCTTAATACGGCAACCTCTTCCGGAACTTTGTCTTCCGGCACCAGCGGAGAAAGCAGGTAGCTTATCTCGTAAGTTTTGCTCTCGTTGCTCATTTGTGAGAATGCTATCATATAATCCTTTTTATGCAAGCCTTTTGCGCGGTCAACCATGTGGGTGAAATTCGCGCCAAATTGGGGGTGATAAAGGTTAATTATCTTTTAATCATCAATAATAAAACTCGCAACTTATCCGGCCAAGACAAAGCAATGGAGGTATGTGGTATTTAGTCGAGGAGGGGGAGCGGTAAATGAAACGCGCGAGATGAACGTGATATTGATATAATCGAAGCTGCGTTTTCCAAGAAACGAAGAACGGATACACGGCATCATTACGCGCCCTCCGCCTTCCTTTTCAGCAGTTCCGCCAGCTGCTCCAGCATTTGTCTCAGGACTTCTTTGAGCCCGGCGATCAGTTCCCGTTTCCGGT
>JABWAS010000044.1 GCA_013360865.1 Candidatus Paceibacter sp. | reverse complement strand
TTTATCCTTCGCCTTAAAATAATCCTCCCTTATCGCTATCAACCCCTCCTTCCCTTCAAAAAACCTTACTTTCGGTTTTTCTTCGGCGATATTGAAAAGCGTTTCCAGTTCCGGCAGGTATTTTTTAAATTCTTCTTCTTTGCGCTTCAGGCCTTCTTCCTGCTCTTCCAAAAGCGTCAGCAATCGCTTCGGGTCCTCAACCTGGAAATAGGTTTTTTTACCCTTTTCCACCGAGCTCATCAACCCTTTTTTCATCAACTTTTCTATAATAACGTAGGTCGTCGCCCGGTTGATGTTCGCCTTTTTGGCGATTTCCTGCACCGCGCCGGAACCCAGCTCCAGCGAAGCGAGATATACCTTGGCCTCCTTTTCCGCCAAGCCCAACTCCCCAAGTTTTAATTCCAATGTTTTATTGTCGGTGTTCATGAGTTCGTTATTTAAATTATTATATCACAAGGTCTTATAAGTATTGTCATTTCGCCGGCAAATATCCATAATCACCACTTTACCCGCCTCATTAATTCTATAAATTACCCTCAAGTCGCCTTTGCGTATTCTATAAATTCCGTCGTTGCCTTTAAGTTTTTTAATATCGAGATCCGCCATTTCCCCTTTTTTAATTTTTTCCAAAACATCTTTGATTGTACTATATTCTTTTTTACTTAATCTGTTTAAATCCTCTAGCAACACTCCTCCTTTTTTAATTTTAGTAAAATCAATTACCTTCTCCCAAACGCCTTCATCGCCCCATTCATCAAGCGGCTCAAGCTTAAAGATCGGTTTTGATTTTCTAACCACCACAAAAGATCTCCCCTTTTTAACCTGGGCGATGTAATTTTCCATATTTTCCCTTAATTCCTTTAATCCTATTATCGCGCTTTTCATGCTTTATATAACAAAGTTTATCTTAAGATTAACTTCCAGTCAACTTTACCAATTATCCCCTGTTCTTACAATTTACCGCGCTAACAACAAGGAAAATGGGCTTCTTGCTGTTGTTTTCCTTAAATTTCAGGTATTCTTCCTTCTCGGCCGAATTAAAAACATCGAGTAATTACTTTTTCTTTAATTTATCTAAAAAATTTTTAATGTCTTCTTCTTTAGGAGGATCGCCGGCATCAGCAAAATCTTTTGCGTGGAAATTGCCAATTAGCTCTTCTGCCAAACCGCTTACATTACTTTTTCTTTCTTCACCGCTATTTTCAATGGCATCATCGATACCCCTTCTGATCTCAATTCCAACAACCCTTGTCGCGCTGTATTTCTGTCCTTCTGTTTGAGAAAGGCTCATGACAAAATTAAATCCTTCTCCAACTCTGGCTATTTCTCCCTGATTATAAAGTTCGTAGCCCTGCTGAAATTTATCTTTCTTTTCGTTGTAGATCTTTATTGCCCCGTTGGCGCTTTTCGACCTGCGCAACATGTACCTATTTCCACTTTCCGTCATGACGAACGCCCTGTCGCCGTTTCTTATATCATCCACAGTTAACACACCCGGCCTCTCAACCTCAAATTTTTGGCCCATAAATTCTTTGTACTCTTTTGGTTTACCCTCATTCCCTGATGGAATGTTTGGTTGTTGTCTGAATTTCATAATAAAAAATTTAAATTAATAATAAATCCGCTCCTAAAAGCGGCGGCCGGAATATTGTTTAAGAAACGCCATTTTTTTATCAATTAACGCCTTTTTGTCTTTCAGTGCCGCCTCTAGTCTGCCTATCGTCGGCATAATTTCGGCGCCATTTTCTTTTTTAATTATTCTTCCGCCTGCGGCGTGTCCTTCTTGGCCCAGCTTTATAAGGAAATAAGCTAACTTGCCAAGCATTTCCGGATTTTCTTTTATTCCGGCTCTCGTTTGCCGTTCGCCGAGCCCTTCAACAAACTCGGCGATTCTTCCAATTGACCGCTTCAAGCCGTCAATGTCCGGTTTTTGAGAACCCGCGGCCGCCCTAAGAGAGCTAATCGCTGCCGCAATCCTCCCAGGATCATCCGTTAGCTGATCCAGCCCCTGCGAATCTCTTTCTCTTAAAACGCGGGCGACTCCTTCAGCGGCTTCAATAAAGTTATTAAATTCCTGGGGCTTAATTTTCTCAGTATTTTCGTTTGGCGCTTCTTTTTGTTTTTCTTTCTCGGGCTCTTCTTCTCCGCGCCCTTCACCGGCAGCATCAGCAATGACACCGCCTCCGTTGAAATTGCCGTTGCCGCGATTGCCGCTTTTTTCAAGTTCTTCTTTTTTTGCCGAAAGTTTGTTTATTTTCTCTTTATATGATACCAAACTCGCCGACTCTTCATTTTTTTCCGGAAGGCCCAGTTTTGCCCTTTGTTCGGCCAGGTTTTTCTTTTCATTTTCAATCAGCTTTTCCGTTTCTAAAATTTGCCGGTTAATTTCATCAATCTCCTGTTCGGGCGTCTTCTTTTGTTTCAGCTTGTTCGGGCTCTCCGGCAATTTCTCAAAATCCGCCTCCTCGCCTTTGTTTTTTATGCTGTTTTTTGTTTCGTTTAATTCTTCCATGAATTCAAAGGATGCTTGTTAACAATTTTTCCTAACCACCAAAGGATTCTTCTGTTGATTAAATTCCGGATATAATTTTCACAAATTCTTCAATGTCTTTTACGTCATGCTGAATAATTTTGTAATCTTATTTTGCTTGATATATCTTTTCTCAATGCCTTGCTGTTCTTTTTCGGAAACACTAGCCACGGCAAGTCCACTCCTTAAAAGAATACTACGGAAGTCAAAATACTCATTTAAAATTCTAGGCTCAATTAAGACGCGGTATGGTTCTTTCTCGTAAATCAACTCCCCGTCTTTAATAATCCCGTATTTCAATTCC
>JABWAS010000043.1 GCA_013360865.1 Candidatus Paceibacter sp. | reverse complement strand
TTTCTTAGCCATTTAAGGCCTCCTTTCAATTAAGGTTAAACAGAATTTAAGAAGTTTACCCCCACACCTGTTTCCTTATTGTTTCAAATCATATACCATCAAAGATATGTTTTATGTGTATATTTTGAAAAGCAAGGCGGATGAAAAACTATATATAGGCTCAACAAACGATTTGAAACGAAGACTTTTAGAGCATAATGATGGAAAAGTCCGCTCGACAAAATCTCGCGCTCCGTTCGTTTTAAAATACTACGAGTCATTTTCAATCGAAGATGACGCACGGCATAGAGAATGGTCACTGAAGAAAGACGGCAATGCTCTCGCGCAATTAAAACGAAGGATATCAAAAAGTCTTCAATAAGAAAACAGGTGTGGGGGTAAATTTATTTAAAAATTAAGGTCCTTTCTAAATTTACAACCCAATAACAATTAAGTTGTAATTAACGAGTATCTCTAAAAATAACACAATACACTAAAATGGTTGGAAAGTCAAGGGTAAAAAATATTATTTATCCACAGGGTTTTCTGAAACTCTATATCACTTATTAATTTCGTTCACAAAGATTTTTTCCGTTTCATTTAACGTCTTTCCGAAAACAGTTTCAAATTTTTTAATAAAATCAGGATAAAAGTAATTTTTGTTAATATTGGATAGTAATTCTATTAATTTATTTAATGAGTATTTCTCTGCCAAAAAACCCACAAAAAGCGCAGCTGTGTTATAAGCGTAATAATTGGAATGCTTGTCCCAACCAGCGGGTGTTCCAAGTTTTTCGCAAAAATTTTCTTCCACATAGACAGGGTGTTTTATATTTTTATATTGTTTTGAAACATATGACGACAAGCCTTCGCTTAACCATTTAGGCACCGCTTTGTCTCTCGTTATTTTTTCAATAAAAAGATGAGTTATTTCATGTTTTAGTATAGGCAAAAAATCTTCTTTTTTATGTGAGGTTTCTTTTTCAAAAGCATCGAAGTGCATAATGTCTACTTCTCCTTTGGTAGCGCTTGCAACGTGCCATGATTCTGTTTCTCGTCCAATTTGCTTGTTAAAATCTTTTTTATTATTATGTACCCGAACGCACAAGTCATCTAATTCGCTTTGAAATTGGGCGCTAACGTCTTTGTAGGCTTCAGTAATTAAATCTTCCAGCTCGTTACGATCCTTGTTTTTATATCTAAATATTAATTTCATATATCTATTTATTACACCAAAAAAAAGAATCGGGCAAGTTTTTATGACGAACCTGCCCGATTTGAATGTCTTGGTGTCTGAATTTTATTTATTGCAACTATTGTCGCATGAGCGACAGGCCACGCAATCACATTTATTGCAATTATTCGCGATTAATTCAGAAAATTCTTTTCTCATGGCCTCGCTTGACACCCTGAAGATACAAAAAATTCCTCCAGTAAATTAGCTTTACTCAACCTTATCACCCCCTTTCCTTATTATCTTATTTTTGTACAACTGGCCAATAAAAACATTTATACTATCTGAAACGAGTTTAAATTCCTCTTTAAGACTTTCCGCCGAAAATACATTTTTTGATTTCAGATTAAGCAATAGTTCCCATCCGCGATCTGTTAAAAATTCCGCGCGATTGTTTACATATACAATCCCACCAAAGTCCTCCTTTCTAAAATCTAGTGAATCATTAAGTTTGAAATAAGTTTTTTCTGAAAAATCAAGGCTTTCTTCAGCTTCCTTGTTGCAAAAAGGGAGCTTTTTGACTCTTTCGATGTCAAAAATTGGACCCCGCATATACATATCATTACCATTATAACGGCCACATGTTAATTTCGCCGACATCCTACACCCGCCTTCGCAAATAACAACAGCCTTGCAAGATTTGCAGCCGCTTGGCAAAATATCGGGGCTTGACCACGTTTTCATTTTTTCCCAAATTTCAGAAAAATTTTCATACAACAGGTTGCCAAATTCCTTATCTGCGTGGATGCAAGGCCTTACGCTTCCGGTGGAAGATATAGCACAGGTGGTAACCGCAGCCGAACAAATACGATTGCCAAAAAAATAAACAAACTCATCTTCATCGTTTTCGTTAAAAAGACATCTGGCTACGGGCTCAAGTGTATCAACGTTGCAAGCTAGTTCATCTCTTACTTTGAGGAGAGTTCTTAACGCTTGCTTGCACTCCTCGCCGCTTAGAAGAAATTTTTTGTGCGATTCATGAGATGGAACGATTGGCGTAGCGCAGAAAGTAGTTGCGCTAAAATCTTTAGCCATTTTGCCGACTTCGTAAATTTCGTGGAGATTTAATTTAGAAACAGCCATGTTGACGGAAACGCTTAGACCGGCGTTTATTAAATTTTTTATTCCATCACATGCATTATCAAAAGTGTTTGAATTGGTAATTTTGTTGTGCGTATTTTTTGTCCCCAACAGAGAAACCAGCACATGGGTTGCCCCTAATTCACTTATCTTCTCCGCGTATCGTTTTCCAATTAAAACTGCATTGCTATTAATGCCAACCTTAATACCATTATCTTTACAAAACTGCAGAATTGAAAAAACTATTCTAGGTCTCAAGAATGGTTCTCCGCCAGTAAGAGTAATGGATTTTATTCCCGCGTTATGTAGTTTTTTAGCAATCAGCAAAAAATCTTCTTCTTTTATTTCATTTTTACCTATTTCTTCATCGTATCTCCAATAATTGTAGCAATGAAAACATTTTTGATTGCACGATTCAGTTAATTCAATTTGCGCGTCCAGCGGTGCTGAAAGTCGCTTCATTTTTTATATCTCCTTTTGTTAAGTTAAGTTTTTGAACAATTCTAAGGCTAATACTATATAAATTTTTTGTCTTTGTCAATGATTTTTAAAAAAATATCATTTGGTCACTTCTGGTCACTTCACTTATCCACACTCGCTATTTTTATTAAGTTGCTGCTGGTTGTATAATTTAATCCAAATGGCAAACGGCAAACTTACGCTTCCTAAAATCAGATTTTCTTTTTCTAAAATATTTTTAAGCCTGATGTTGTAAGGTAAAATAAAACCCTCCCGAGCATTGCGCTTCGGGAGGGAGGAGACCAATGTCAAGGTTTAACCTTGACATTGGTCTTTTTGGTACTATCTTTTGCTCTTAACCTTGACGGTTAAGGATTTGTTTACTTCTTGAGAGGAGAAGACGATTTGCGCCTTTCCTTTCCATCTGATGTGGCGCTGGCAGGGGAAACATAAATTTTCCGTTTCCCCTTGGTAACCATTGCGGTTATCGTTTCTCCAACAACCCTTTTTCCTTGGTCGCAGACAAGGGTGACTGTCTCATCAACGTCTTGCCCTTTTTTGATTTTCAGACTTTCCGGCGACAGTTGAATCTCTTTTACCGGCATCGGAGTGGGAGTCGGTGTTGGTGTAGAAGAGATAGTAGGTGAAGGTGTCGGCGTCGGTTTAGGCGGTATCGTTGGAGACGGTTTCGGTGATGGTTTCGGACTCGGCGTCGGTGAAGGAGTTGGGGTTGGTTTGGGTGTCCAGCCGTCAACATAAATTTGGGAGATTGATTCGCTGTAAAGGCCATTTGTCGTATCTGTTACCCTCAGCTTTATATCATACGTCTGTTTTTCAAGATAATCTGGCGGCTTAAAAGTAACAGACACGTCTTCGGCTTTGAACGGATCCAGTTCCAGCAAATCTTTTCCGAAATAAACTTCCCAGCCTCCCTCCGGAAACGCCTCCAATTTGTATTGATTTCTGCCGCAGGCGATTCCTTCCTGATTGCCGACGGTTATGAGGAATTCCGTGTTTATCCCGTCAAAGTAATAAAAATTTTCTTGAGGATTAAACAAAAAAGGAGGCAATTCGCCGGCACACTCAAACCATACCTTAACCGTAGCCTGCGCGTCCGCGTCCGTGCCGGATTTACTAATTATGCTGATGTTTGTGCCAACAGAGTCGCAGAAGTCGTGGGCCTCCAGCACGTTATAAGTGCCATAATCATCTCTGTCGTATAAAATAATGGTATCACTGTCGGTTCTGCCCCAGAGCTGATTTTGGGCAAATATTCTTAAAATTACATCGCCCTCCGGTCCAAGAACCGAATTTTTTGATTCAAATATCCCGCTCGGATAACCGTATTCAGTTTCGTAAAATAAAACCTGAATGAGGTTGGCAAAATCATCAACCCTGAAGCCGCAAGGAATTCTAATGAATTTTATGCCGTCCGATGGAACAGCGCGCTGATCTAAGGTAACAGTTTGGTCCGACGCCACATCAATTATTTGTTCCTTGTTTCTCCAGCCAAATCTTTCTTTTATTGGCTCTTGAAAATGCAGGACCCCGCCACCCATAACACAATCGTCGGAGTATACTCTAATGCCATACTCGTTGTTGCCATTATTACTCCCGCTCCAGTTCGGAATCCTGTCTATATCCAAACAGTTCTTAAACCACATGCCATTGGCATGGTACGCGCCCAAAGCATGACCCATCTCATGGTATTTGTAGGAAAATCGCTTGTTTTTAATATCTCTGAAATCCAGCCAATTCACCGACATATTAACCACTCCGTCGTCGGTGACGACCTCTGTTTTCCCGAGAGTGCTGATGGCGTAGGACCACATTCCACCCATTACAATTACAAGCCTGGTATAATTAGGGAAGTAAACATCCTTGTATACCTCCAGGGCGTCTTTTAGTATTAAATCTATCTGGATATCTGCCCTGTTTTGACCGCCCTCGCTATACCCATAGTAATCGGAGTTCTCGGGCATAAATCGCCATTCGTCTTGGCATTTGCCCTCAAACCAGATTTTGTCGCCGGAAAAGTCCCGCGAATTTTCCCGGTAAAAATTATCCAGCGACCAGGGCTCGTCGGGATTAAAATACAGATTCTCGGCATCGGCCTTTGTTGCCCCGCCGGTCTGGCCATCGTCTAGGTCTTTGAATTTTACCAGCAATATTACGGTTGGTTGTTTTCCCGTCGTGTCGGAAAAATCAACCTCCTTTTTACCTATTAGTTGCGGCGTTTGTGGTACGATTTTCTCGCACCTGAAGCCATTATCGGCATAATCGCCGATTGCACTTACGCGCGCGTTGGGCGGCAGGCCAGACGGCCCGCCCCGCTCCTTGAGCAAGAGCCTTATTCTTTTTCCACTATCGTTGCGTAGGTAATGGATAGGTTTGCATTCGCCCGTTTCGCGATTCTCGGAAAAAATTATTTCTAAATTGCCTTCAATTTTTTCCGAGCCTAAGACAACGCCTTTTACAACGACAACAAGGAATAAAAAATACAAAAACAGTCCCACTAACGGAACAACCAGTCTTTTCTTAGCCATTTAAGGCCTCCTTTCAATTAAGGTTAAACAGAATTTAAGAAGTTTACCCCCACACCTGTTTCCTTATTGTTTCAAATCATATACCAT
>JABWAS010000042.1 GCA_013360865.1 Candidatus Paceibacter sp. | reverse complement strand
ACCGGAAACGGGAACTGATCGCCGGGCTCAAAGAAGTCCTGAGACAAATGCTGGAGCAGCTGGCGGAACTGCTGAAAAGGAAGGCGGAGGGCGCGTAATTTCACATGCGTGTGATTACCGAACAAGCTAAAGAAAGACGCAAGATTCTTTGTTTTTAGTTTTGCTATTTATCCACAGCTCAAATTCGAAAGACACCTCATTGTTTGTTATACTTAAGCTGAGCCATAAAATGATTACGACTAAAAATAAAAAGACATTCGTTTTTTACGCTTTACAGAAGAGTTTTTTCATTATCGCGATTTTCATTTTTTTCCCGCCGATATTATTAAAGCCCGTTACCGTCCGAGCCGATGGCGAAGGAATATCAGACTACCAATCAAAGCAGTCAAACCGCCTCTTTTTATCCGGATTAAAAATATTTTCCGAAATCGTAAATACCGGCGCCAGGAAGGTGGTTAATGACGTGGTAAATTCGGTTGTTGCCTTGCCCGGCGACGTTGTTTCATCCGCAAATTATTTAAATATCGTTGGTTTTGAAGAAATCTTTGTCGGCGGAGCGAAGACCATAATGAAAAGTTTCGCCGATGACACATTGGCCAACGTTAACAACCTTAATGAACGCGTCTTTAAAAAGACGGCCGATTCCGGCGGGAAGACGCTTGCCGCCGTCTCCGATTTTTTCGGAATTATTAAAGAAACGGCATTGTCTTTGCCGCGCGGGTTAAATAACTTTATTTTTGACAAAAAAGATCGGCAAGCCGCGGAGAACGAGCCCGATGTTTCTGCCGGCGTTGATTCAATTGAATCCGCCGCGGACAGTCAAAAAAAAGAAGTTTCGCCAAACAATGAATTGGCAAAGGTTGTTTCCGTGGACAATTACAACTCCGACCTCAAGATACTGGAAAGAAAATACGACAACCTTAACGCCCAACTCTCTCTTATCAAGCAATCCGGCCTGGTAATTGAGGGTCCGGTGATAGAAAGAAAAACAATAGAAAGATTGGTGGAAAAAACGGTTTCCGTCTCCGACGACGAAGAAACAAACAAAAAGCTGGCTGATATGGAAACAAGATTAAACAATCAAATTTCCAACCTTTCCTCCCAAACTTCCCGTCAATTTACCGGAGCTTATCAAACCATCTCTTTAACCAACAAAATAGACAATCTTTCCAACATCACTTTATCCAACGTCTCCGGCCTCGCCGACAGCGATATCCCCGATGACATCACCGCCAGCAGTTATCTTCCTCTTTCCGGAGGAACGCTTACCGGAGCTTTAACCGGAACTTCCGCCTCCTTCTCCTCCACCTTAACCGTTTCCGCTTCCACCACCTTCAACGGCGTGGAATACAAATGGCCGTCTTCGGACGGATCAGCCAACCAGGTTCTGGCCACCAACGGATCCGGCGGCTTATCCTGGACGACCGTCAGCGGAGGAAGCGGCGCTTCTGATTTTATTTTTGCAACAAATTATGGGGTTACTGTCGCCGCCACCAGCTCTCCGGTGTGGCTTCAAAATTCTCTGTATGCTTCATCAACTTCCGTATTTCAAGGCTTGGCCACTTTCGGCAACGCTTCCACAACCCAACTTTCCGTAACTGGCCCGGTTTACCTGACAAGTCTTGGCCAAGGCTGGCTCCACACGGCCGGAGGAACAAACGCCCTCACTTCCTCCACTTCTCCCACCGTAGCTTACCTAACCGCCACCTCCAGCGCGGCCACTTCAACTTTCCCGTATTTATCCGTGACGACCAATTCCAATCTCGGAACAGTGGTGGGTGGCGCCTGGCAAGGAACGGCCATCGGCGACGCTTATCTGACTAAGTCCGGAGATTGGACCGGCACCTTAGATACTTATGAAGCCTCGTCTTTACTCTCCCGAGCCAATCACACCGGCACCCAGAATATGTCCACCTTGTCCAATTACGACTTCGCTTTTTCTTCCAACTACGGCGCGAATAATCTGACCGGCTCCACGACAATGCCCTGGTGGGCTCAAGGCGGACTTAACGCTTCCTCCACCTCCCGTTTCGTTTACGCTTCCACCACCGCCTTAACTGTTTCCGGTAATTCTTACTTGGGCACAGTCTCCCAGGGAACATGGAACGGCGCCGCTATCGGCGTTGGTTATGGGGGCACGGGACTCACTTCCATCAGCCAAGGCCAGACTCTTGTCGCTTCCGACGCAAATACCTTGCAGGCTACTTCAACGCTGACAATCCTTTCTTCCGGCAACGTCGG
>JABWAS010000041.1 GCA_013360865.1 Candidatus Paceibacter sp. | reverse complement strand
CCATGGTATACCTTGAAAAAGTGTTACGACTGTTAGGAACAATCTAACTAACTTTAAATCAACATGTTATCCCTTACATTTAAGGTGTTAGGAATTATTTGGAGCATAGGAAACTATACCCCCACCCCCTATCAAGGCGTGCGTGTCGTTTTAATCCATCAAGTCTCTTCGTGGTAGCGCAAAAAATTTTTAAAAAGGCTTAATAAACTAAAAAATTTGCGTATAGTACTGATAGTTTTATGTATAACAAGAAGTAGTTGCTTTTACAAAATTACTTATGGTATGATTATTTCATACCATAATAGGAGGTGTATTTATGACAGCCACAACAATTAAAAAGACTATTTCCCTTCCAGAGAAACTGGCAAGAGAGGCGGAAATGATAGCCGAAGAAGAAGGGAAGACCCTGAGCGCAGTAATTCAAGACGCCTTAAGGATTACAAGGAAAGAAAGGTTGAAAAAGGAATTCTATCAAATTCAGGGTTATTGGAGTCACAAAGCAAAGGAAAAGGGTATTCTCACTGAGAAGGACCTTGAGAAATATCTTAAAAAGTGAAACTCGTATTTGACTCAAATATCTTCATTTCTGTCTTTGTTATCCCTGGTAGTAAGGCAGAGAAGGCAATCTTAAGAATAATTGAAGGCGATGATACGCTCTTAATTTCCAGGGAAATCATTAAAGAGGTCTTAGAAGTGCTATCCACAAAATTCCACCGTGATAGAGAGGCAATCAGTCATGTAGCAGTTTACCTTTCGGATATTGCTCAGGTGATAAATCCAACTAAAAGAATTCGTGTCTTTAAAGACGATCTCGACAACAGAATCCTTGAATGTGCTTTATTTGGTAAAGCCGATACAATAGTAACGGGCGATAAAGAAATGTTAATACTGAGAGAATACAAAGGGATAAAGATTATAAGCTTAAAGGAATATTTGAGCTACAGAAATAGCTGAACAATCTTTTGTTTATAGATAGGGAGATGCTAAGAATGGACTTTTATACAGTGGTATTGCGTGAAAGTAAGGGCTGTTGGGTGGCTTTGTGTTTAGAAAACGGATTAGTTGGGCAAGGAACTACGAAAGAAGATGCAATTGAGAAACTCAAAGAGGCTATCGATTCTTTCGAAGCTGTTTACAAAACTGAAAGCGATGTCTATACGGCACCGTTGTCAGTAAAAGAACTTCATGAGTTTTTGACAATCGAGGGTAAAGAGCCTACCTCGGAGCCATACGAGTTAAGGGCTGTACATGCCTAAAAATATTCCGTCTCTTAAACCGAAGGAGTTAATACGAATTCTAAAACATGGAGGTTGCGCTTTTTACAGAACAGGTAAAGGGGATCACCAGTTGTATATCCGTCATTGTGAAGGCAAGAAAAGGGTTGTACCTATTGATATGGGAGCGGGAGAGCTTTCACCACCTTATGTTCTTCGTATTTTTCGGCAATTTGGGTTTACCGATGAGGAGATAGAAAACTTATTGAGGTAGAAAAGGAGGCTTTAATATTATGAAAAAAATATTTTCTGGAATCGGCTTCTATACGTTTTGTCCCTTTTGGTGTTTAACACTTCTTTTGACGCTAGTATGTTTTAGAACAACCCTTTTTGCAGAGCAAAAAATGTAAATAAACCATCACAAGCAGATTTCATTCAAAAGACAGAAAAGCTTCAGCTACCCTTCATAGCCAATGAAGGACAAATCAATAACAATCAAGTAAGATTTTATGCCAATACCTTTGGGGGGACAATATTTGTAACAGAGGAAGGTGAGATTGTCTATTCCTTGCCAAATTCAACAGACGGAAAGAAAAATACCTTTATTAACCGCGAAAGCTCCTTACAAAATAATCTCTATAACGCAGAGCAAATGATTCAAAATGCGCAATGCAGATTCAACATCCTGCATCGTGCATCAGGTATCTCATATCAAAATTGTACCTATTGTCTTATTGCAAATCCCAATACCAACGCCGATAAACATCATATAAAAGCTATTGCTTTGAAAGAAGAATTTGTAGACGGAAAGATTAACAATATACAAGGTTTAGCCAAAGCTGTAACAAAGGTCAATTATTTCAAGGGAGAAGCCCCATCAAGATGGATGTCCAATATATCAACTTATGATGTTGTAGCTCTTGGAGAGGTATATAAAGGGATAGATTTGAAGTTGAAGACTTATGGGAATAATGTGGAAAAACTCTTTTGTGTGAAGCCGAATGCAAAACCAGACGAGATAAAAGTAAAAATCACCGGCGCCAAGGCTTTGAAGGTAAATAAAGAAGGACAACT
>JABWAS010000040.1 GCA_013360865.1 Candidatus Paceibacter sp. | reverse complement strand
TCCATCCCGGATCGGAAAAAGAAGGTTTTGAAGGGTTTTCGGAAATATAATACCCCGCCACTCCGACATTGTCGGAAGCGGAAAGAGAAAGAAGAACGAACTCGGAATCAACGGTCGGAGCTCCGCCGTTGATAATCACCGAACCGGAAGGAGGAACCGTGTCCGATCCGGACTGGTTGGTGACAAAGCTCATATCTGAGCCGCAGGCTGTTCCGCTTCCGTTGGACGCTTTGGCCCGGTAATGATAAACAACGCCGGGAGAAAGGCCGGAAACTGAAGCGGAAACGTTTTGAACCGCGGTTCCAGAAACATTCTGGACGGGGGTGGAGTTTCCGTAAGAAAAGGAACAGTCGGCCGAAGCGGCAAGGCCGTATTCGAACCAGACGCTTGACGCCTGTCCGCCGGGATCGACCGTTCCGTTTAAAACGGCGGAAGACGAACCCGCGACGGCCGGCGGCAGGTAAAGGGCGAGTTCGGCCGCTTCCGCGTCGGAAATCGCCCTGTTATATATTCTCACTTCGTCTATGAGGCCGTTGAAGTAGCCTCCTCCCCCCGCCCTTCCTCCTATCGCAGATTGAGAAAACGAGGTCATGGGAACGATAACATTGCCGATTTGATGGTCTGAGGAACTGATTTTTTTACCGTCAACGTACAACGATTGTTTTCCCGTGGACGAATCATACGTTCCAACAACATGGTGCCACGCGGAAACGGGGCTGGATAAAAGAAAGGAAGACGTTACTGTTTTTTTTGTTCCTGCTTGATTTTTGGTGGTAACTGTAAAGCTTATGGAGGATTGATTTGTTTTATAAAACGCAAACTGTATTCCTTCTCTCATTTGAACGTCGGCATCGTATTTATAATTTCCGTATATTATATCTTCTCCGCTGGCGTCGTTTATGTTCTTGTTAAACCATAATGAAACGGATACGTTGTCGCTGTTCGCTGCGGGAATGGAAACGAAACTGTCTGAACCGTTGAAGCTTAAGGCTCCGCCTATTTTGCCGACAACCGCAGTCGCCCCGTTTACGGAACCACTCCTCCCGTTGCCTGAAGAATCAGCAGCCGTGCCGTCGTTGAATGTGTAGTTAGCCGCAATTCCGTCAGTGAGAGCGGCCGCCGATATTGGTAATTTGAACACATAAAGGAAAACCAACGGCAAAATTGCGAAAGTTAACAAAAAATATTTTATTTTTTTTGAAACGCGTCCGTCGCGGTGATTTGTTGTTTCAACAAAAAAATTTTTCCCCGTCATTGTTGTTTCATCTTGACACTATATTATTTTACCGCGTTGGACAAACTGACGCAAGTTCTTTCTCCGGGCGTCATTTCAACTTCAGACTCCAGAGATGACCGTTGTTTTTGTCGGTAAAAATCAGATAAGCGTCGTCTTCACTGATTTTCGGATTTATAACATCGGCGCCGAATTTTTGAGAAATAATTTTAATTTCGCCAGTAATCAGATTCTTGCTCCAGCTAAGGTCGTCAAAAGACTGCTCGCCCTGATACCACGAGTCGGGGTATTTCCCGTCGGTGAAATTTGCCGGAGCGGCGCAATATATCATATCCTTGTTTTTTCTGCTCCATGTGCACTTCTCCGGAAAAGTTTTTATCCCAAAAGAAGAAATGCTGTTTTTCTTCAGGTCGAAAATCATGGTTTCCATGCTTCCGTTTACAATTCCGCTGAAAACAATCTTGTCGCCCGCAGGAGAAACAAGGGCGGTTAGGCCTTTTATCCCGCCGAACGCTTTGGACAAGCTGCCCGTTTTTTGATTAAGAAAATACAGATACCCGTCGGCGGTGTAAGACGGCTTGGTGAGTAAAGCTATAATATCCTTGGCCGGCCAACTTACATTGAATTCTCCGAAAGGAAGCTCAAATATTTTCTTCTGATTTTTATTATCGTATCCGGAAACAATTCCCTCGGTCATCCCCCCTGCCCCATTAAGATAAAAAACCTTGTCTTCAAAGGGAGAAGCGGCTACCTCCGTGACGCTATCGGGCAATGCCACGCCCCTTAAAACCATTTCTTCAGTGCTGGTGGCTTTGAACAAGTGCCCCGCCGAAGCAAGGAAAGTTTTGACATCCAGACCGGCTTCGCCTCCGGAAGATTCCTCAAAATACCTTACCGCCAGCTTATCCCCCTTCGGCGACCACAGGGAGTCAAAGGTTTTAAGGATGGTAGTGTTGGACAGACGCGTTCTTTCCGTTCCGTCCGTTTTTACTTTATAAATATGCCCGGTCGCCCTTTCCATATATAAAACACTACTGGTGCCATAGAATCCGGCGCCGCTTACGGGGACGTTAGTCAGTCTGATCAAAGCCGCCGCTTCCTGATTCTGTTTTTTGGAAGAAGAATCGCTTCCATCGTTTCCGCCGCTTCGGGACGACCGTCTTCCGCCCTGGCTTTCTCCGCCGGTCGGGAAAGTTCCCGCTCCGCCGCCAACTTCTTCTTCGGCGCCATTATTAACCGGACGGCTGACAAGATAAGCGAAAACAATAACGGCGGCAAATATCACGATTCCGGCGAAAATTATTATTTTTGTTATTTTTTTATCCATAAAGTTTTACTTTCTGTTTTCTTGTTCCGTGTTAAAAAACGAGTTGCCTTCAAAGCTGACCAGTTGCGGGTTGATGGTGTAAAGAACCAGATAGGCGGCAAATGCCAGCACCAGCCCCCAGATGGCGCTTTCTATTTTACTTTTGGCTTCGCCTCTTGTTTTCTCATTGGCGCCACTGGCAATCCACATCACTCCGCCGATGGTTATCTGCAGCAC
>JABWAS010000039.1 GCA_013360865.1 Candidatus Paceibacter sp. | reverse complement strand
GGGTGAATTTGCCCCGCTGTCAAGGCATGTAGCAACCAACCCCCAAGAGTTCAGAAAGTCTACTTTCTTTTCGCCTTCAACGACAAAGCAATGTTTCGATTTAATTAAATCCGGCAGTCGATAAAGCACAGGATCGCATCCTCTACCTACTACCCACTTGTCGCCCTCCAAGTGTTTGAAAACGAATTCCTTTGATCTGCCGCTACGCCCAGGTTCGATACGTTTTTTTACATAAAGCAAATTGCCCGTTCCGCCTGCATATTGGAAGGTGGCTATAACCTTCGGCTTTGTATCCGATTCGCCAGCCCCAGCCATTTTTCCTATCTCATGCAAGGCCGTTGGAAAATCGCAATCTTTGTACTTTTGGTAAAACGTGAAGACGTCACCTTTAGCATTGCACGAAAAACAACGGAAAAGTCCTGTTTCCAGATTGACACTCAAAGAAGGGTGGTGGTCATTATGAAAGGGACATAACCCCAATGCTTCGGGGTTGCCGTTAAGTTTTAGTGAAGGGATTAGTTCCCGGTAGAATTTTGTCTTGTCCAGCCGATTAAGAATTTCTTTTTTGTCCATTTAACACCTCAACAATACTGGAAAAACGATCAGGGAAATACAATTCGTTTTCCAAAATTTGCCTATGCAATTTAATCCAGCCAGTATTATTCGTCATCTGCTACCAACCTCAAATAATGCTTGTTTTATCTTTGCAAGGTCTGACTCACGGTAAACCCTTTCTCCATTCGGTAGCCGTATAAAATCCTCGCTTCGCAACCTCCTACTATCAAAGAGGTAATTTAGACGATGCTTTGGAACATTAAGAATCTGTACTACCTGGGAGAGTGTGAATAACTTCTCATTTGCTAGGGATTGTTCGGTCATACCCGTCCTTTCATAACAGAATTAAAAAATAAACCCTTTACCCTTATGTGTCGACTGTCGACAATTTGTCGATTTGTCGACAATAATATTTTTAGTGAAATACGCTGTGAATGGCTTAAATGGCAGGTTTCGGGGAAATGCTGAAATTTAAAAAAAAATTGAAAATAAAAAAGCCCTATTACCGTTTGTCGATAATAAGGCTTTCAGAGAAAGGGGAATTGATTATTTATTTTAAGTCTGCGTGCGTTTCTTTATAAAGTTCATCATGGCATTCCTTACAATGTTCTTGCTCATCATTGCATATCCAACAAAAATGCCTGTGGGTTTCTTTACATGACGGACACTCCTTGCTTTGGATATTTAGAGGTTTTCGATTTTTGCCCGTTTTTTTATTGATACTAAAAACAGTTCTGTTTGCTACGATTAAGTTTTCATCGGTTACAAAGAAGCTTTTTAACTTCTCGTTGATTCTTTCGCTATCCTTTTGTTTTTTCTTGGTAACATCGCTCAAAGCCCCGTTATATTCTGCGTATTCAAGCAAAGTATTCCACATTTCTAGCGGTTCTTTATTTGCTTTACGACAAAACCCCATCTCTACATAATTGAAGTTTTGAGATTTCCTGTTAATTGTTATACAGATGATTGCATCATTCAAAAACATCATTTTTATATCGCTTACCTTAGCCCCTGGATGCAGGGGAAAAGTAACATTCTTTGGCTCTGGTGTGTTTTGCGATGTGTTTGCTGGTGTTTGCTCCTCTGGTTTAGTCTGAGATGTGTTTTGCAGAATTGATGTCAGCTTTTCTTCTCTCGACCTTTGCAAATCACCTAACCTCTCGTTGTTTCTTTGCAGTTGGTCGCAAACGGTGGGATAGTTTAAAAAAAGCGGTGAGTTTAATTCCTCAAGCTTGTTTAATAGCTTTTCTTCTGTCGAAAAGAGAATAACGTCATTTACAGGTATTTTGTCATACTTGTCTAACGTTTGCTGTAGTCTGTGGATTTCATACATGATTTCAAGGGTCTTGATTTCCCCTTGAATTCTCTTAATTTCTTCGTCCAACAGCCTTATTTCATCGCTTATATTTCCCATCCTGTTACCCCCTAAAGTAAGAAGCCCTAGAAAAATAATTAAGGGAAGTCCATCTAGGGAAATGGACTTGTCGGGAGCTACCCTATCCCTTAATTTCAATTTTAACCCCGAAAAACATGATCTGGCAATAGGAAATCGACACTCGGAAACGTTTCATCGACCTAAACCATGTCAAACCCCTTCGGATCGGAATCGTTTCCAGGCTTCCAGAATGCGTTTTAGATAGGCAATTCTGATGCATATTGCCGTCTCTGCTCTTTTATTGTGCCTGCAAGTGCCTTATAGCTCTCATCCGTTAGGAAGCCTTCTGTATCCTCAATGAACATTTTGCCCGCTACATGCCCATTGGTTCCCCATATGGGAAAGCTCTGGTTCTGGCCTGTCGCCTCTACATTCGATTGCTATGATTACACGCATATAATACCCCCCATTACATGAAAGATTGCCGTACTTTTAGCCGTACCTAATCATAAAAACATACCAAAGCTGGTCAAAACACACAAGAATGAAATTTCCTTCAAGTCCTTGAAAACACTAAAAAAACGAAGAATATCAAAAGTCATAGAAGGTCATAGAAAGTATATAAAAATTACTTTGTTTAATTCAGCCATTTTACACCTGTTCACCTTGTAACCTTTGATAATACAGGCAATGCAAAGATACTGAATAACGCCCAAAAACGGAATTGCCGTACTCTTGACCGTACCCGTTTTATTGCGCTATAGCCAAAGACGGCTTTGAGTTCATACCCAGGACATAATCCGTCAGCGAATTAATGGCCTGTTGTTTATTGCTTAGACCGGTATGTGAATACTTCTGCAGCATACTCAGGCTTGAATGTCCTGTCATGCCCTGTACCACTACAGCGCCAACGCCAAGTTCACCTTGAAGTAAGCTTGCAAAGGTATGTCTCAGGTTATGGAAGGTGAAATCGTCAATGCCTAACTGCTTGAATAAGACGCTGAAATGCTTACTGTATTCAACGGTAACGACATGGGTTAACGTCCTCGACTCAAACACCCTGTCGCCTGAATTGTTTTCTTTCCACCGTAACAGCTCCCCTGACAGATAATCCGATATCGGTATTGACACCAATTTCCCTATTTTGTGGCTTGAAGTTATCAAACCCTTATGAAAATCTATATCCTGCCATGATAAGCCCAGGACACCGCCTAAGCGTAAACCTGTAAGTAATCCAACGAGTACCATAAGACGTTCTTTCCCGTGTAGCTTACCAAGCAATAAGCCTATTTCATTACCGCTTAATATACGATCTTTGGTCTGTGTTACTTTCAATCGTCTCACGCCCTGGCATGGGTTCTTGTCCAGAATCCCCGACTTTATAGCAGTGGTCAGAACATGGGATAAGACAGAAACGTCAACGTTGATACTGCTGTCTTTAATACCGCTAGCCTTACGGTTAAGCCTGTATTTCTCAATGATAAACGGAGTTATCTTATCAAGGGGATAATCACCCAGAAATTTCACCAACGCATTTACAGCCCTTTGCTTCATTGCAAGCGTGTTACCTTTCACCCCGCCACACAGTGGCAGGTATGTTTTGGAGTATTCCGCCAGGGTGGGAATTGCCTTTCTCTTTGGCAATTGCAGTTTTCCCCTTTCCCTGTCGCCAATGAGCACCATTAATCTTTTCATGGCATCTTTCCGGCTCCTAATGTCCCTGAAGCTAACCGACACCCACCGTTTTTTATCATCGAATAGCTCTATCAACCACCGTCCGCACCGCTTGACTTCTCCGTTATCCTTTGTGGGTAAATTTACCGGACAATAATCCCCACGCTTACCGTCACAGTTTATACTCTGCCCTTTGTCGTCTTTGCATTTATCCGGGTAATATTTTTTCCACCTAACAGCCATTAAACACCGTCCTTTCAAATAAAAAAGGCAGTTAACCAAGTATGGGACAGCATACCTGGCCACTGCCTTCGTTTTGCTCGCAAGGCCACTCACGAGCAAATATTCAAGCGTCTGTCCACGCTTTATTTTGCGTACGTTTATCGTACCTTTAAGATATTGTCAAGTCTTTTTATCTATCCCTTTTTCTTTTGACGTGTTTTGGTAAAATTGGTATTATCTAGTAAGAATATGACAGAGAAACAAAG
>JABWAS010000038.1 GCA_013360865.1 Candidatus Paceibacter sp. | reverse complement strand
GCGGAGCGATTTTGCGGAAGCCAAAATCGCGCTATCAATTTCGCTTCCGCCGAGGGCGGAAGCGGTGAATTCCCAAAGTTCCCCCCAATTGCATGAAAGAGCTTAAACCAAAATATTTTCTCTACGCTCGTAAGAGCACAGAGAATGAAGACCATCAGATAATGTCCATTGAGGCACAGCTTTTTGAGTTGCGAGAATATGCGCGTAGAGAAAATCTTGAAATTCTTTGTGAATTTCAAGAGTCGAAAAGCGCAAAAAAGCCCGGACGAGAATTGTTCGGCGAGATGATGACGCGCATTGAACGAGGCGAGGCAAACGGCATACTGGCGTGGCATCCTGACCGTTTGGCGAGAAATAGCGTGGACGGCGGGCGCGTCATCTATCTCGTTGATACCGAGCAAATCTCATTTTTGCGCTTTCCGACATTTTGGTTTGAGCCAACTCCGCAAGGGAAATTCATGTTGCAGGTGGCGTTCGGACAAAGCAAGTATTACAGCGATAATCTCGTTGAAAATATTAATCGTGGCATCCGCCAAAAAGTCCGCCGAGGCGAGTGGCTGGTGCGCGCTCCCTTTGGCTATGTGAATAATCCCAAAACGAGGAATATCGAACCTCACCCTACTAAATCTCGCATTGTGAGAAAAGCGTTTGAGGAATACGCCAAAGGGACGCACACCCTCGGCACTATCGCCGACTTTTTGGCGGATCACGGCGTATCTACGAAAGGAACGCCACCTGCCAAAGCTTCCGTCGCCAAAATGCTCACCAGTCGCGTGTATCTCGGTTTTACGCACCATAAAGGCGAATGGTACGACGGAAGCTTTGCGCCAATTATTTCTCCGACACTGTTTGAAGCAGTCCAAAAAATGCTTGCGAAAAAATCTCGTCCTCGCGTTCAAAAACGACCAAATAATTTCCCATTTGCACGCTTCGCTCGGTGCGGAGAGTGCGGAAGTATGATTACGGCTCAATATGCGACCAATCGATTTGGCACTACCTACACCTACTATCGCTGTACCAAAAAGAAAGGCGTGTGCCGTCAGCCGTATCTATCATCTTCCGCACTCATTTCGCAAGCAAAAAATCTGCTTCAATCAGTGTCGCTTCCTCTTTCAGAAATTGAGAACATGGAAAAGCAAATTGACTTGTGGGACAAAGAGTCAATTTCAGAAAGAGGAAGTGTTGCCCAAAACCTTAAAACCAAACTTTCCGAGACGAAGGAGAAGCTGGACAAGCTCGTTTCGCTCTACTTGGACGGCGATATTGAGCGCGAAATATATTTACAGCGAAAAGACCTTCTCCTTCGTCAAAAAGTAAAGTTTGAAGAAAGTTTTAAGGATTTTGGGCAACAGAGAAAAAATTGGGTCGAACCCTTGCGGAGTTTCGTTTTGTCTTTAAGAGAAGCCGTTATTTTGGAAAAAGGCGAAGATTATTTTGCATGGCGCGAGTTTTTCCAAAAAATCGGCTCGAACCCCACTCTCAAAGACAAAACGCACCGCTTCCGCCCTCGGCGGAAGCGAAATTGATAGCGCGATTTTGGCTTCCGCAAAATCGCTCCGCTTATTTAATTCCGAACAAGTTTCGTATGGTGGACCAGAGGGGAATCGAACCCCTGACCTCTACTTTGCAAAAGTAGCGTTCTGCCACTGAACTACTGGCCCGTTAATTTGGTGCGGGATGGCGCTCTACTTCACCCCGCCATTTTCTGGCGGGGTAAGCTGAACTACGTGTCCTTTTTAGTAAAGGTCATTCTAGCACAAAAAAACTTATTTTCCAGAAAATTTGGAGAAAATTTAAGCGGCTTTTTTATTTTGATTGTTTTTCTTGTCTTTCAAAACTTTCTTTAAATCATCAGCCAGGTTTTCTGCCATTTTTTCCAGGATGGCTTTTTTCTCTTCGCTGGTTTTGCCTTCCAATTTTGTTTTTATGATGTCTCGCTCGTTTTTTTTGTCAAAATCTTCTTTTTCTTTATCTTTCGGGGCAGAATTCAATTCTTTATTTTCTTCAAACATTTTACCGTCCGAGAAAGCTCCTTTTTCAAAAATATTGGACATGTTTTGTTTTAATTTATTGACGACCTTTGCTTGATACCACAATCTTAAAATTGCGGCATCAGGCTTGTTTTAACTTCCCAGATATTTCTTTATTTTTTCCGCCAGAGTTTCATAAATCCACTCAAATTTATTTTCGTCCGTTTCCAATAAAGTGGAGCGGAATCCGGGCAAGTTGCAGTTGAATCCGGAAAGTGGAACAACACAGATGCCCGTGGCGCCCAGTAGATAGTAGGCGAACCTTTTGTCCGGCGCCAGCCCGTTGGCTGTTTTTTCTTCCACGAACTTTCTGACTTTATCGTTGCTTATCTTCAATTTCTGATTGTTTTTTAAAACCTCATCCGCGAACACGGCGGAAACGTAAAACGCTCCGGCAGTTTTGGGCGAAACTATTCCCGGAACTCCTTTGAAAATTTTGTGAACCTTTTCGGCTCTTTTTTTGTAAAACTCGCGGCGTTCTTTAAGATGAGTCTCGTACCTATTGTCAGACATCACCGCCGGTATCACGCTTTGCGGCAAAGTGGTGGAACAGACTTCCAGCATTTTGGCGTCCAGGACGCTTTTGACGTACTTGGCAAACACCGCGTCTTTGTCTTTGTTATAAACTTCAATCCACCCGCAGCGGCTGCCTGGCCAAGGGAATTCTTTGGAAATGCCCTTCATGGCGATGCCGGGGACATCGCCGATTACTTCGGCCAATGTGGCCATTTTTTTCGGCTCGTGGGCGACATTGCAGTAAATTTCGTCGCTTATTATGAACAGGTCGTATTTTTTGGCCAGTTTTACCATTTCTTGCAAAACTTTTTTCGGATAAACCATACCCGTCGGATTATCTGGATTGATGATTAAAATTCCGGAAATGGCCGGATTGTATTTTATTTTATTTTCCAAATCTTTTAAGTCCGGCAGCCAGTTTTTTTCCGGAATCAAGTTGTAAGTGATGTGCGGATAGCCGGCGTGGGCGGCTTCGGCGGAAGAATGGGTGGAGTAGGCGGGAGACGGGCCGATGACGCGGCACTCTTTTCTCAAGTAAGTATAAACTTTGGAGATGGCGTCGCCCAGCCCGTTGAAGAAGCAGATGTCGTCAGCGGTTATTTTCGCCCCGTTTTTGGCGTTGCGTTCTCGCGCCAAAAATTCTCTCGTTTTAAGAAGGCCTTTGGTGGGGTTGTAAGCGAAAGATTTGTTGTTGCCAATCTCTTTTTTAACAAGCTCCTTTATCCATTCAGGCATTTGGTAGCCTTTGGCCACCGGATCACCGATGTTTTCCCAATAAATTTCCTGCCCGAGGTTTTTTATTTTTTCGGCAACCTCAACAATGCCTCTTATCTCATAGGTCAATTCTCCGGCGCCTTGATGTACGATATTGTTGCGCATTAAATCCGAAAACCAAATTTTGGAAAATCCTCTAGCCCCACCTTCGCGGACCCGGGCGGCCGCCCCCGCCCAGGATTTTCAAAATTTGTTTTCTTCGCTTATTTCATTATTTATCCCTTAATTTCTTTAGCATATTAATATCTTTTTTAACCCCAGGATATTTCGTTTCGCAAATCATATCAATGTCGTTTTTTTTGGCGAAGGCGACAAGGTTTTCAAACCCGCTTAAACCTATCTTGCCTTTGCCGATATGGGTGTGGCGGTCTTTGCGGGAATTAAAGTCGGTGACGCTGTCATTGGCGTGAATCATTTTTATTTTTTCCAGCCCGACGTTTTTCTCGATTTCCTTCAAAGATTTTTCAAAACTGTCTTTCCAGTCGTAGCCGGAGGCGAAACTATGCTGGGTGTCCAAACAAACCCCCGCCAGCGCCTGCATCGACGTCGGACGTCGATGAGCGCCCTCGACGTCCGACGTCGATGCAATAATTCTGCCTATTTGGGCGAAGTCCGAACCGATAATTCTGCCAGCGCCGGCGCTGTTTTCTATCAATAATTTCGCCGAGCCATCATAGCCGTCAAAAATCTTGACGAAACTTTTTTCCAGCCGCTCCAGCACTTCTTTTTCGTCCATACTGCCGCCCGAACCGAGATGAGTCATTACATACTTGGCTCTCAGTAAGCTGGCTCGCTCCAGATTTTTGCGAATGGCCGAAATTGAGCCGTAGTAAACGCGATTGTTTTTGGACGCCAGATTGATGTAATAAGGCGCGTGGACGTAAACGTTCTTAATGCCGTATTTTTTCACGGCAGCTTTGAATTTTTTTATCGTTTCCTCGTCCAGTTCCGCAATCGTACCGCCCTGCGGCGAATGGGTAAAAATCTGCATCACCTCGCAGCCCCACTGGTGAGCAATCCCCGGCGCTTTCTCCAAACCTTTTGATATTGGCACATGACAACCGATATTCATAAGATGATTATACAAACACATTCTCGGATATACAATCCGGCGTATTTGTGCTAGAAAATAATCAGAAAAACGTTATTTTACATTTTATTGTTTAATTTAAAATTTAATTTCTGAAAGGAGAATAAAATGCTATGGGGAGATCAGTGGATTTGTATTTGTAGCTGTCATAATTTTGTACTTCGTACCAAGTGCCGCGAATGTGGAAGAGATAAGATTGAGGGAAATGTTAGCGAAGAAGAATGGGAAGAGGTCATGGAAGAAGTGATAAAAGTTAATAAGGAAAACAAATTGAGAAGTAATTAATTAAAAAAGAAAGGAGTTGAGAAATGAGTCAAGAAAAAGAAATTAAACCTCTTTAAAAGAGGAATTGATTATGGTTTTGGATCAAACAGACTGTCTGTTTGATGGAACATGACCATAACCAGCAACCTTGCTTTGGGAAGATGAGTAAATGTGATAAAATAAGGCAGGATTAAAGAAATAACAATTTTTTCTCCTGCCTTTTATTTATGAAAAATATCTATATTTATTCCGGCGAAGGAGCTTATCAAGCCAGGGACATAGAAAACTGTCTCAATGTTTTTGACATGGATTATTCCCGGATTTGCGAACACAGACTTAATGAGATTAAGGAGAAAAGTATCTTTATTGTTCCGGGCGGGATGATTGCGGCATATTTGCCATCGTGGGGCGAAAGCGGCAAAAAAATCATAAGAAATTTTGTGAAAAATGGCGGAATTTATGTCGGCATCTGCGCTGGCGTGTATGTTGCCGGAAAGGAATATAAAAATGAAACCGGGCTGTCTTTTTTTGATCAAAAACTCGAATATACCAAACACCAGTCGGTTATAAGTGCAAAAAATAGCGAAGGAGAAACACTGTCTCTTTTGGCTGAAAACGGTCCAGACTTGTCGTTAATTGAAAACAGCGAGGTTGTATTAAAAGACGAAAACAATAAACCGCAAGCTGTTAAAATGTCGGTTAGCGAAGGAGAAGTTTACTTATTTTCTTCTCACCCTGAAGGGAGCGTTTATTACGATAAGTCTCCAAAAGAATTTTCCGGCGCTAAATGGTTCATTTCTTTTCTAAAAAATCTCTGAAAATAGAATTAAACAAACAATTAGACAAAGAAGTATATACGGCTTTTTGTGAAGCCGTTATTGGCGGTGCTGATTTTGGCAAGAAGATACAAAACGAACATCCCGGCATTACCAAAGAAAACTATAGCAAATATATAAATGATTTTTACGCAACACATAGCAAGGAGCTGAAAAACATTCTTCAAGATACTGAAAAATGCTTTGAAGAAATAAAAGATGTCTTGTTTTCAGAATTGCAAAAATATTTCGAGCAGGATTTCAGTAAAGAGAAATATACCTGTTATTTATCAATTTTCAATTGCAATCCCCGTTATTTGGAAAGCAAGTCATTTCAAATTTATTACAAGCGCTCTCATAACATGCGCAAAGAAGTCATCGCTCACGAACTGACTCATTTTGCTTTTTACGATTTTTGCCACAAGTTAGGCATTAAAAACAACAAGGATCTTTGGGAACTGTCGGAAATTTTTAATGTTATTTTTCTGAATCTGCCGTCCATTCGCCACGCCATTGGCGCGAAGGAACTTTTATTTTACCCGGATTTAAAAGACAAACTGGAAGCGATAAAATTGATTTGGGGCAAAAAACTTGGCGCTAAAGACTTCATTATTGCTGCCTTAGAATATTGCCAGGTACCCCAAATTTAAGACACTGATTCCATGAAATTATCAGCGTAATTTTGTAGAATCAGTTATATGAAAAAAGCATATCGCGTCGCTCCGGA
>JABWAS010000037.1 GCA_013360865.1 Candidatus Paceibacter sp. | reverse complement strand
AAGCCAGAAACTTAAACTTTTCTCCTTTTGGTAACTACAATTTCAAAGAACATGCTAAAAATTATGACCACGCAAAAACTTAACCGGACAATGCTGAGAAAATCTTTCTGAACCAGAAATACCTCAAACCATAATAGACGAATTTATAAAAAAAATTAAAGGCGATAAATTTCAAGAAGATAAAATGAGCGAATATCGTAATAAATTAGAAGTCGCTGCAATTTTCAGACTTCTAAGAGAAAAGGGAAAAGTTGAGGGAAGAAAATCAAGAAGAAAAATTTATGCTGGTTTTGATACATATACTTATCTGTCATCAGGAATAATCAGAATCTTCTTAAATTTAGTTGGTATGGCATTTTATCGAGCTGAAGGACAAGGTACAAATGTGAAAAAGGGAGAAAAGATTTCGGTAGAAGATCAAAACTGGGCAGCCCATATTGTTTCTAAAGGCTATTTGGAAAAAATTCATAAAAATATAGAGGCATACGGTGGTATCAATGGTGAAATGATGTACCAGTTTGTAACCGATATTGGTGATATATTTAGAGAAAGATTGTTATTCCACTCAAGCGAACCTGAGACTTTAAGCATTAGTATAAAAGATCCTCAGAATTTAAATACGGATGAAAGTCGCCTTCTTAACAATTTTCTAATCCATTCAGTAAGAGAATCTATTCTTTATAAAAGGGAAGAAACGAGTTCTTATCGTCCAAAACATACGACTACAATACGAACTAAAGATTATGTTTTAAATAGAATTTATTCACCAGCTTTAGAAATTAGTTATAGAGCAAGATGGGGAAGATGCAATTTTACCGTCAAAGAATTATCGTACCTTTTAGATTCCGATAGCCGTGCAGAAACAAAGAAAATACTTCAGCAAAGACAAAGAACAAGTGAAACAACTTACCCAATGTTTAAGGGGATGACTCTTGAGTAAAGAACTTTTAGAAATTCAAACAATAACAACGATTGTAAACAATGTAGCTGACAACATATTTATATCATCCGGAAGTCCGGAAATAAGATGCTTAGGTACTCTTAAAAAATTAGATAAAAACTATAAAGCAAAGCAAGTGCTCATTTTAAAATATTCTCATAAAAATAAGAAAAGAGAAGAAAATCTTAAAGAAATGCATGATATATTAAATAAAGTTGGCCCAATCGAAGAACTTTTAATCGATGAAGAATCTACCATGCCGATGATGAATGAAATTATTCAAAAAATCGAGAAACAAATTTGTAATTCTGAATCTCCCAGAATTACGATTGATGTTAGTACTTTAATAAAATGGCATATTCTTATTTTGCTCAATATGTTGGACAAAAAAGGTCTTTTCCATAAGTGCAGGTTTTTATATACAGAACCCAAAGAATATATTATCGATCTCTTTCAACCTCTTTCTTTTGGTATAAAACAAATCTTTCCTATTCCACTTTTTTCTGGGAACTATGATTTTGCAAAAGATTGTTTATTAGTCATTTTTTTGGGTTACGAAGGAAGTCGAGCAATGGCATTATTAGAAAATATAGACCCAACGGAATGCCTTCTTTTAATTCCAAAGCCCGCATATCATTCAAAATGGGAGGAAGGACGGAAGAGATGAATAAAGAAATTATAAATATAGTTGGAGATTCCAATATTCAATACATTAATTCGAAAAATCCTGTTTTAGTAGCTAAGCAACTAAAAACTATTCTTTCTGAAAGTTGTTCAAAATACAATTGTCTGATTTCTCCTATGGGAACAAAACCTCAAATATTTGGACTGTATCTTTATTGGGCAACAAATCCCACAAATACTTCACTGATTTACAATGCACCATTAAGGCATAATGATCTCTTTTATTCAGAAGGCATAGGAAAGACCTGGATACTTCCAACTGAAATTGATTCTAAAAAGGAGTAACATGAAAAGTATAAAACCATCATTTATTATCGAAAGTGATGTTGATGGAGAAATAATTTTAAAGAATATCGAAAAGGCTGGCAGGACAGCTTATAAAACAGAAGATAAGATTACCCCTGATTCTGCAAGGAAGTTTGTTAAAAAAATTTTGGATATGAACCATGAATCGGTAATCGAACATTATAATATAACGGTACGTATAATATGTGATAGAGGTATAACCCACGAGATTGTCCGTCATAGAATGGCAAGTTACACCCAGGAGTCCACTCGGTATTGTAATTATTCAGCAGGCAAATTTGGTGGAGAAATTACTGTAATTAATCCGTGTTTTTGGAATTCTGCTAGTGAAGCAGATAAAAAGAAATATGAAGTATGGGAAAAGGCAATGAAGGAAGCTGAAAAAGCCTATCTTGAACTTATTAATTTGGGTGCTACCCCCCAAGAGGCAAGAAATGTTTTGCCTAATTCCTTAAAGACAGAAATAGTTGTCACAATGAATTTGCGAGAATGGCGACATTTCTTTAAACTCAGAACATCGAATGCTGCTCATCCACAAATAAGAGAAGTAGCCTGCCCTTTACTGGATCAATTCAAAAAGCGGATACCTGTAATATTCGACGACATAGTATATTGATTATTAAAATAGATATCATTAAAGCACCTTATTAAACACGCCTTTCTGCGTCTTCAACACACATACAGGTAATGGGGCTTAATGAGCAAAAGGAGAAAGACTTATAGGTGAATGTCATCAAGAGTGGCTGAAACAGGCTGATTATGATATTAAAACAGCAGAAATAATGTTCGACAATAACCGATATTTTTACACAGTCTTTATGTGTCATTTATCCACACCGTAGGGACACGGTGCACCGTGTCCCTACATCGGCATAACGGTACAATCGGGGGAAAAAAATGACCTACGACCCGGACAAACACCACCGACGGTCAATCCGATTGAAGGAACATGATTATTCCAGGGCAGGCGCATATTTTATAACAATTAAAGAAATTTATTGGAAT
>JABWAS010000036.1 GCA_013360865.1 Candidatus Paceibacter sp. | reverse complement strand
AACTCCTAAAACTGAAACTCAAGAAGAAATTGAGAGCGACGAACTTTTGTCCGAAAAGGCTCTTGAAGACGACTTGGAACTGGACGAAGAAGTGGAAAAGTTGCCAATTTGATATCTTTAGTGTATAAATACTTTGGATAAATCGTAACTTTATATAAACTTTATTTTAGGAAAGAAGGGGGAAAAAATGGCTTTTACGGCTGTATGTAGTGTGTGCGGATGTTTAAAGTCCGGAAATTTATGGACAAATACGACCGTTTCTTCTGCAGAGAAGATAGGAAAGCTTCCATCCGCGGAAGAATTACCAGCAGTTGTGTGTCCTGCGTGTGCTGGAAAAAGTAAAGAAGAAGGGGAGGAAAATCTCCCGGTAGAATATTATATGATGCAGATAAAAGAAATGAGCATGAATTAAAGTTATTCCAGTATGGATAGATAAGGTTCCCTATTTAAAAATTTTTACAACCCTGTTATTCATAAAAACTAATTATGATTAACAGGGTTGACTTTTTTTTGGGTTTCTTTAATATACTTATGTTGCGTTTAAAACGCTTTTTATTTACTTTTAAAAATAGTCGATTATTTTATTAACAAAATAATTATTAAAGGTTAGGAGCTCCAGTGTTAAACCCGCCTGTGGCGGGCAAGCCGGATAAAACTAACCGCTAACAAAAAAATATGGCAGAGAAATTTGAGAGGACAAAGCCCCATGTTAACGTCGGCACGATGGCAAAACCACCCTTACGGCTGGTATTTTAAACGTGCTTAATTTGGCCGGAAACAAAGTCAGGATGGAGAAAATAGACCAGATTGACAGCGCTCCGGAAGAAAAAGCCAGAGGCATCACCATCGCTTTGCATCACAGCGAATACGAATCTGCCAAGAGGCATTACGCCCACATAGACGCCCCCGGACACGCCGACTATATCAAAAACATGATTACCGGCGCGGCTCAGATGGACGGCGCCATTCTCGTAGTGGCCGCCACCGACGGCGTCATGCCCCAGACCAGAGAGCATATTCTTTTGGCCAGACAGGTCGGTGTTCCTTCCATCGTCGTTTTCTTGAATAAAGTTGACATGGTGGACGATAAAGAACTGGTTGACCTGGTGGAAGCGGAAATAAGGGAGCTTCTCAATAAATACCAATTCCCCGGCGACACGACTCCGATAATCAGAGGCTCCGGACTCAAGGCTTACGAAGCCAAGTCTGTTGACGATGAATGGGCCAAGCCGGTTTTGGAGCTCATCAAAACTTTGGACGAATATATTCCTGATCCTGTCAGACCGACCGACAAACCTTTCTTGATGCCGATAGAAGACATCTTCTCCATTGAAGGCCGAGGCACGGTTGTCACCGGAAGAATAGAGAGAGGCAAAGTCAAGGTGAACGAAGAGGTGGAAATCGTCGGATTGGGAGACACCAGGAAAACGGTTGTCACCGGCGTGGAAATGTTCAACAAGCAGCTTGACGAAGGTATGGCCGGAGACAACGCCGGCATCCTCCTGAGAGGCTTGAAGAAAGAAGAACTGCAGAGGGGGCAAGTTTTGGTCAAGCCGGGAAGCGTCACTCCGCACACTGAATTTGAGACGGAAGTCTACATTCTCACCAAAGAGGAAGGAGGCAGGCACACGCCGTTCTTCAACGGTTACAAGCCGCAGTTCTATATGAGAACCACGGACGTCACCGGCGATGTCACCTTGCCGCAGGGAACGGAAATGGTTATGCCGGGAGACACCGTTAAATTTACGGTCAAACTGGTGGCGCCGGTCGCCTTGGAAGAAAAACAGAGGTTCGCCATCCGCGAGGGAGGCAAAACCGTCGGAGCCGGAGTGGTGACGAAGATAATTAAATAACCCCAACCTCGCCCCGGACATCTCTGTGAGGTCTGGGGCGAGGGAGAGATGATTAAAATGGTTAAAGAAAAAGAACAACAGCAAAAGCTTCGCATCAGGGTTCGCGCCTATGAGCACAAAATCCTGGACGCCAGCGTGAAGCAAATAATAGACACGGCCAGAAGGTATGACGCTGAAATAAGCGGCCCGGTGCCTTTGCCGAAAGAAGTCAGGAAGTACACCGTCAATCGGTCGTCTTTCATAGACAAAAATTCGCGCGAGCAGTTTGAGATGAGCGTGCACAAAAGACTGATAGACATTCTTAACCCGTCGCCGAAGATAATTGACGCTCTCACCAGCCTTAACTTGCCGGCGGGCGTGGACATAGAGGTGAAGATGTCTTAGTTAGCTTATTAGGAATTAACTTGTAGATTGTAGGAAGGGCTAAACCTAAGAAGCTACAACCTAATTCCTACAACCTAGTTTTATGAAATTTTTACTTGGAAAAAAACAGAATATGGCGCAAGTTTTTGACGAAAAAGGCAACGTTGTTCCGGTTACCCTGGTTGAAGCTGGACCGGTAACGGCCGTCCAGCTCAAAAACAAAGAAAAAGACGGATACGAAGCCGTGGTATTCGGTTTTTCCGAGAAAAAAAGTGAGAGAGTGAAGAAACCGCAAAGAAAACTGGGCAACTTCGCTTATCTTAAGGAATTGAGAATGGACGGACAGGCGGGTGCCGTTGAACTTGGCGCCAAAATGGATGTTTCCGTTTTCAGCGAGGGCGACAAGGTTGTCGTAGCGGGAGTGTCCAAAGGCAAGGGCTTCCAGGGCGTGGTCAAAAGGCACGGATTCGCCGGAGGGCAAAGAACTCACGGCCAAAGACATTCGGAAAGAGAGCCGGGCACCATCGGCGGCGGCTTGAGGACAAGAGTACCCAGCGGCATGAGAATGGCCGGAAGAATGGGAAGCGACACCGTCACGGTAAAAAATCTTAAAGTTATAAAAATTGACAAGGAAAAAAATCAGTTGATGATCCTGGGAGCGGTGCCGGGAAGAAAGGGAACACTTCTTGAAATCAGAGGCTGATTTCAAGAAACCAGAAACCCGAAGCACGAAATACGAAACAATATCTAAATTCTAAATAATAAAATTTAAAACAGTTTAGAATTTGGAATTTAAAAAAAATTATAATTTGTTTCGAATTTCGATATTCGGATTTCGAATTTAATTAATTTTATGAAAGCGGATATTTATAATCAAAAAGCGGAGAAAGTGGGCGATATCGAACTGAACGATAGCATCTTTAACCTTCCTTGGAACGCCAATCTGGTGCATCAGGTGGTTGTTTCCATGCAATCAAACCAGAGGCAGCCCTGGGCGCACACCAAGACAAGAGGGGAAGTAAGCGGCGGCGGCAAAAAGCCCTGGAGGCAGAAAGGGTTGGGTCGGGCGAGGCACGGCTCCATCAGGTCTCCGATCTGGGTTGGAGGCGGTATAGCCCATGGTCCCAGAAAAGATAAAGACTATTCCCGCAAGATAAACGCCAAGATGAAGAAAAAGGCTTTGTTTACCGTCCTTTCCCAAAAAGTTAAAGACAGTGAAATTTTGTTCGTTGACGGAATCAATCTGGAAAAGGCAAAAACAAAAGAAGCCGCCAATATTTTAAACTCAATGGCCAAAATAAAAGGATTTGAGAAGTTGCTCACCAAAAAGAAGAACAAAGCCGTTGTGGCCCTGGGTAAAAAAGAAGAGGCCATAAACAGAGGCTTTCGCAACATTCCCGGTATGACCATAGCCGAGTTAAGAAATATAAATATTTTGGACATTTTAAACAATAAATATCTCATAATAAGCAATCCCAAAGAAGCGCTTTCTGTCTGGGAATAAGATATCGTCCAGTCTCCAATAGCTTCACACCACCTGAGCTGGAGTTAAGAAATTAATTCCGGCATGAAGCCGTTCATACTTGTAGTATTTCAAATATTGTTTCA
>JABWAS010000035.1 GCA_013360865.1 Candidatus Paceibacter sp. | reverse complement strand
CCAGATGGCGCTTTCTATTTTACTTTTGGCTTCGCCTCTTGTTTTCTCATTGGCGCCACTGGCAATCCACATCACTCCGCCGATGGTTATCTGCAGCACCGCCAAAAAAGCGGCGATGCTTAAAACAAACCGGTACGCCCAGCCCAGATATTGCTCAAGTGTTACATTCTCACTCAATTCCCCGCCCACATACGGAAGGGGCTCAAGGAGGGTATAGGTGAATTTTTCGTCTTTTTCAGGCTCAATATCTATTTTTTCTCCTTTTTCCCAGTTTTCCGAAGATGTAACATCATCGTTGCTGTTTGTTGTTCCGGACCTGTACCACTTTTGGCCATCTCTGTCGGTGTATTCCTCCGAAAATTCCCCTCCCGATATTCCATCATTGGGCTTCCTGATGGCTTGCGTTGTTTCATAGCCAAAAGTGTTTTTATATTTTCTGGTTTTTAAAACACATTCTCCGTTGGATGACTCCGAACACGGATAGATTTCTGATGTTTCATCATAATATACAAATTGCGCGTAAACTGTTTTATTTTTTGGAAAAAGTAAAAATAATGAAAAAGTAAAAACAATGAAAAAACCCGCAGCAAATATTTTTTTAAATGATTTTACTTCCATAAATTAAAACGTAATATTCATAACCCTTTCCGCTTCCTGGAATGATTTCGGCGTTTCTTTGCGGGCTACGACCTTTATCGTCGCTTCCCCCGAGCCGCTTTCCGCGCGCAAGGAAACAACATTTTGTTTTTTTGCCGGCTTTATCGCCTTGCCGTTCATAAACCAGTTAAAAACTGACGTTCCGCTTTCAATATTAAAGAAATACGGTTCCGCCCTTAACGATATTTCCCCGTCGGACAACTCTATTTCTCTTGCCAATGATTTGCCAGAAACTTTCGGAGCTATACCTTCGGCGGTCAAGTGCAAATATTTCTGGAAACTTGATGACTTATTTTGGGTTGAAACTTTCAAACCCACAACGTAATCACCGAGATCGTTTAATCGAATGGCCAGCGTGTTTTTGCCTGCTCCGGAGCTGTCGGGAAGATTTTTATAATTCAGGCTCCATTCGTATACAAGATTGCTTCGCGGAAGAATACTTCCCGCCGCGAATAAATGCGGCATGGCCGTTACTTTTACAACTGTTCCCCGTCCCGCCAGAGCTTTGCCTTTGTACCCTGCCGGAACGGTGGTTTGCGCTTCCCACAGAAAATCTATGTCGCTGCCGGAAAATTTTCTGGTTTTGGAAGTTTTGGCGCCGTTGTTGGTCAGGATGTCAATTTTTAAAACACTTTCTTTTCCCAAAGACGGCAAAACAAACTCGGCCGTTTTAACACCCATACCTTTGGCGATTATCTTGCCGTCCAATGTCCAAGTAATGTCGCTTCTGTTGGGGTCAAATTGGTAGCTCACGATTTTGGCGGAAACTTTTTCTCCTGGCTTTGGCTCGCCCGGGATTGTCTCAATGGAAAACTCGGAACTGTAATCGTTTATTTCCTGGGCGAAAGAATTTTGGCCAATCACAAAAGGCAACATCAGGAAAAATATGATTGCGAATTTTTTAGCTCTGGCAATATTCATTGTCTATATTTTAGCACCCCAAAAACAACGCACAATGATAATTACTCCTCATCCTCAATCTCGTATGCTTGGGCCAAATTTTCCATTTCTTCTACCGACATTTCTCCCAGCCTTTCTTTATCCGCTTCCGCCTGTTGGACTCTTTTTACCAATCCATGCCAGGCGAAAAGCACGGCTACAACCGTCAGGGGTAATTCTTCAATGATGGGCAAGCTGTCGGAGACAAAAAACGCCAGCACCAAGGCGAACAATCTGCCCTTGAGCATGCCCTTGCCCCACATCAGGTAAAAAAGAACGGCCGACACGAAATACCCGGGCACCTGCCCGGCCACCGGAATCAATCCAATACCTAAAAAATCAAGCGCTATATCCAGCAAACCATCCTTAAACGCCGCCAAAGAAAGAACTATAAAAAGCGCCGATTTGTCGTTGCCTTTGGCTATCATCTCTTCCAGCTTATCCGCCAAATTTGCCGCCCCAAGCAAATTAGCCCTGCTGGCGGCGGCGGCCGCTTCCGACCGAAGTTTTGAGGCGTTAAACCTGCCGAGTTTTTCTTCCTCAATTTCAGTTATTTCACCTACTCTCCTATCTTCCCTGTCCATTGGCTAAGTTGAGTTCCTCCCGCGCCTTTTTAATGGCCATCAGCTGGGCCGGGTCGGAGGTTATTATCTGGTCCTCGGTGTAGGAGCCGAGAATTTTGATGGCCACGTGCTTGAGTCCGGCGAAAAATATCCCCTCGCCCACGTCGGACTCCAACAGCAAAAACTTTTCCTCGTCGGTGAGGTTAAAAGTCCTCTGCACCATGTCTATGGTCGCCGGCGACTGCTTGAGCAGAAGCTGGATGGAAGAGTTGGTGATAATGGGCAGGCCGTAAGGCGAAGCCAGAAAGTCGCCCACGTCCTGGGTAATGGTGGCCAGCCCCAGATAGTATTTCCTGCATCTTTTGGCGATGCCGTAAAGGAAAGAAGCGGTGTCCTCGTACTTCATCATCCACCAGGCCTCGTCTATCACCAATAGCCTTTTTTTAATGTCTTTTCTGACGATATTCCAGATGAAGTGAGTGATAAGATACATAGCCACCGGACGCAATTCGTCTTCCATATCTCTGATGGAGAAGACCACCAGCTTTTTATTGATGTCCACATTTGTCGGCTGGTTGATAAACCCCGCCCAGGTGCCTTTGGTGTATTTAGCCAGCCTTTGCGCCAAAGATTCCGCCCCTTCCATGCCGGCCAGCACCAGCTCCAAGTCGGAGAGCGTCGGCGGAATGGCGCCGGAAAAATCGGTTTCCGGCGTAATGTCCTTGGCGGCGTAAGTCTCGGTAATGGCTTTGTCCATAATGGAATCTTCCTCCACGGAAAGCCCGCCCAGCATCAGGCGGAACAACCCTACCAGCGATATGATGTTGGAACGCAAAACATCGGCCGGCGATTCGTCGTCCCGCACCGGCGGCAGGTCAAACGGATTGATATGGTGGATGGAGTTGAGCGAAATATTGAAGTACCTTCCGCCCGTGGCTTCGGCCAGATACTCGTATTCCCTTTCCGGGTCTATCACTATCACTTCGGTGCCCAGCATCATGGAGCGCAAAATTTCCAACTTGGTGGTGTAAGACTTGCCGGAACCGGCTTTGGCGAAGATGACCGAGTTGTAGTTCTCCATGGAAAAACGGTCAAAAAGAACAAGGCTGTTGTTATGGCGGTTGATGCCGTAAAGAATTCCTTTGTCAGACGACAAATCAAAGGAAACAAACGGGAACAGGCTGGAAACGGGCGACGAGTTGAGCTGGGTATTTATTTCCAGGTTGTCGGTCCCCAGCGGCAAAACTGTTTCAAAGCCTTCTTTCTGCTGGAAGAGGCATGGTTTGACGTAAACCATTTTTGATTCCAGTATAGTTTTTATCTCCGATTCGGTCTTGTCCAGTTCTTCCAGGTTATCGGCGTAAACGGTGATGTAAAGTCCCACGCCGAACAGTTTTTCCTGCGCCTGCTGGAGCTTGTCCCGCAAATCTTCCAGGTCTTCAAACGCCGTGTCCAAAATCGGATCGCGGACGAATCCCTTTTCCTCTTTGGTGTGAATTTGCGACTGAACTTCAGCCACTTTTTTCTGTAATTGTCTTAAAACGGAAGCGGTGTCCACCGGATGAATAAATATTGAAATGTCAAAAACCTTGTCCAGATTGATAACCGGCGAAAACCAGCTTGCCCCGAGAAACCTCGGGTAAGACATCACGAAGATGACCCGGGCCACCTTCTCCCCTATTTTTATATGGTTGGAAGTTATCTCCAGCGCGGAGGGGGCGATAATGTCCTGCAACCGCAAAACGCCCGACTCGTAAATTTCTTTGGGAATAACGGGCAGGATTTCTGACTCCTTCGCGCCGCTGTTTTTTTTGTTGATTAGCCATTAGCCATTAGCCATTAGCCATTAGCCATTAGCCATTAGCCATTAAATTATAACACAGTTCCTTGATTTCATTTTTCACTAGTGGCTAGTGGCTGATTGCTAATGGCTATTCTATTGCATTCTCGCCTTTTCGCTTTCCCCCGGATTGAACAATTCATAAAACAGCTCTATCAACTCCTCGGTGTTAAGCGGCACCACCCTCACCCCCACCCTCGCCAGACCTTGGGCCACTATGTCCGCCCTCTGTTGGAGCTGAAGTTTGTTTTCCTCAAATCTATCGCTGGCCTCTTTGGCCGTTTTTTTGGAAAAGTTGCCTACGATGTTTCCCAAGACGCCTTTCTGCGCTTCCATAACCGCCGTGGTATATGGCACCGCGATGTAAAAATTTTTGGAAACGACGTTACTTAATTTGACGAAGTTTTTTATGAACTCCACATATTCCCTTATCTGTATTTCCATCAGGTCGTTGTCCTGATTTTTTTGCGCCTCGCCGAGCATTGTGAGGTACGGGTCTATGTTCAGCTTCCGCGACTGGATGAAAAACTGGACGGTAAAATCAAGGGAGTTGAGAAAGTTCTGGTACTGCAGGGTTATGGCGTTTTGTTCTTCCTCCGATTTGAGCGCGAAGTTGAGAGTAGAGGCCATCAGAACCATCCGCATTGAGCCGTCTTTTAAAACGACGACTCCGTCGCGGATTTCTTTGACAGGCACGAATTCCTGGGTTGATTTTGTCGGCGTAGCCATTGGTTAATTATACACTATAAATTTGCTGCGCTTACTTAATGTTGTGTTTAATATCCAGACTCCAGGACAGCTCCTTAAGTTTACTTTTGGTCAGTTTGGGAATGTAAGGCTGGGCGGGCAGCGCTTTGCTTTTCGCGGCCAAAAGCTCTTCAACGCTTGACGCCGGTTTTATTTTCTCCTTTTTCCAGACGTAAATTTTCGGCCCGGTAAAATAATGGAAAGCGTTTTCCATCACCTCCATAAACGGCCGATTATTGACTTTATAGAAGGCTAGGGCGATGGCCAGGCCTCCCACCGGCGCGGCAAAAATCACCGTCAGGAAGAACGGCAAGGCGACGTGGAGCAGGAAAATTATGCCCGCCCCGCCGGCAAGATAAACGAACTGCTTGAAGGTAAGCGGCCCGAAAATTTTGCTCTCAACCTCTATAAATTGTGGTACTTGGAAACGCATAAGATTAGCCACTAGCCATTAGTGATTAGCCACTAGTGAATTAATAATTTTGTTTAAAATTCTCATAACTTCGTTTACCAAACCGAAGCCTTGTTGACATCTTTACCCGACACAAACTTCAACCTTTCAGAAATTTCAATCTGCGTGTCAAGTTCAGCCGCGGAAGCATAAGCCACTCTCAAAAATTGCGTATATTCCTGCCTATGTTTTCTTGCAAAACCTTCAGCAATGTTAGACGGTATTGAGACTGCGGCTCTTTTCATTTGATTGGCCAGGCCACACAACTCCGACTGTGGAAATTTTTTTGTAAGAAAGTAAACTTCCATAACCAGTTGCATACCTTTTTGCCAGACAATTAAATCCCTGTAAGATTTTATCATTAAATATCTTTTTTCTTTACTATTGGCTAATGGCTAGTGGTTGACGACTATTCTACCGGTTCCCTATAAGGATCTACCGCATACTTAACTTTTGGCTTCTCTGTTGGCGGTTGCGGTGCCGGTTTTTCCTCGTAAGTCTTTTCTTCCACCGGCGCCTGATGTACTTCTTCTTTCATTTTCACGTCAAAGGGATTTGTGCTGCCTTTCAAAATATCCGGCACCTCGTCTTTGCCGTGGTCTTTTTCTATCTCCTTCAAAATCTCCTCCCGATGCGGCTTATCCAAGGACTGTCCTTGGAAATTTGCCGAGACAAAAGTTTCTCTTTGAGGTTTTTCCAAAGGTGAAACCTTGGCCGATATTTCCGAACCGTCCGTAATTCCATGTATTTTTCTAAGCGAATCCCGCACCGGCCGGAAAACCTGCTCGTTGATGTCTTGGGC
>JABWAS010000034.1 GCA_013360865.1 Candidatus Paceibacter sp. | reverse complement strand
ACAGCAGTGCGGTAAGGTTGGGTTAATCACAACGGACCCAACACATATTTTTATTATGATGGAAAAGGGCGAATGGAATACAGAAGGGCTGGGGAGAGAGGGGTTAAGTCAGTATCATTTTTCTTATGAAACGAATAGACATAAAAGAATTTTTACGGAGCTTTACAGTTCGACCTAATGGTGCGCTGAATGTTTTCCTGGGTGCGGGTGCCTCTGTTCAAGCTGGCATTCCGACAGCAGGGATGCTGATTTGGCAATTCAAAAGGATGCTTTATTGCCAGGCCAATAATATCAAAGAAGAAAAATTCAAGGACTTAGAATCAGAGAGAAATCAAAACACCATTCAAAGCTACTTCGATCTTAAAGGAGGGTATCCAGAACGATATTCGCAAGAAGAATATTCAGCCTATTTTGAACATTGCTTTCCAAAATCGATAAATAGAAAATACTTTATGCAAAAAATAGTTGAAGGCCGTAACCCATCCATTGGACACAAGTGTCTTGGGGCATTGTTTGACTGCAAAAAAGTTAATCATATATGGACAACGAACTTTGACGAACTCATTGAGAATGGAATCAAATCCGTAAATAATGCTTCTTCATTTGAGGTCATATCAATTGACAATCAACGTCAACTTGCAAACTTGAACAACTATCCGAGAGTGGTCAAACTTCATGGTGACTATAGGTATGACAAACTTCAAAATACAGTAGATGAATTACAGACCTTAGAAAAAGACTTACACAAATATTTTGCGGACGTTCAAAGTAAAACAGGACTAATAGTTATCGGATACGGCGGGAATGATCAGTCGATTATGTCTGCTTTTGAGAAAACATTAGAAGCCGACAACCCTTTTCCTTTTGGGCTTTATTGGTGCGTCAGAACGGGACAAAAAACCAACAAAAAAGTAATTGAGTTTATAGAGAAAGTCCATCAAAAGAATAAAGAGAAGTTGGCCGCTTTTATTGAGATTGACAGCTTTGACGACTTTCTTTATGAGTTGTATAAAACGAACAACTTAGCAAATGATCACATCGAAAATATTGCAAAATCACGGTTTGAAAAAAGAAAAGCTTTCACGGCACCGCAGATTGGAACTTCGTTTACACCAATTAAACTCAATGCAATAAAGGCAAAGACTTACCCGAAAAGTATTTATAGCTTCAAAACTGACCTGAAAGGTGGCAAGGATGATTGGGACAAGCTTCGTGAGATAATCAAAGACCAGCCTGTTTCTGCCGCCTTAACAAATGAAAATACTGTAGCGTTTGCCAGTGTGAACGATATTAAAAAGTTGTTTTCACATACCTTAAAATCAGAAATCACAACCGTTGACATTGACGATAAATTAATTTACAGGCAGGAATCCTTCTATCTGGGGATGCTTTATGACTTGATCGAACATAATCTGCTTAAGAAATTCAAACTTGAAAAAGTTCCAAATAATCGGCTTAGAAAGTATTACTCCAAGAATTACAAACTAAATACTGAAGAACTTCAGAAGTCGAAAATAAAGACCAGTTTATCGGTTTACGAAGCATTTGAAATACAAATCGAATTTCACAATAAAGAACTTTTTTTGATTATACTTCCATCGATCCATATTGACGACAAGGCGGGGCTGAGCAGATTTGAGAAACAGGAGATTGCTAATAAGATAATTTCAAAAAGGTGGAATCGGATGGTCAATAACCAACTAAGATTTTGGCTTGGCCTTCTTAAAAACGACAACACAAATATCGAGTTTTCGATAGATTCCTTTAAAATTGATCTGGAAGAGAAATTTTCAGGAGTAGGAAGTTTTACGTCTTCATATTACATTTTCAAAGGTGCATTCATATCGAATGAACCTAAACTAAGCTTTCATATATCCGATAGCAATTATAAAACCGTTCATCCTCTAAAAGGTCTTAAAAACTTCGGCCCACTTGATTACTCATTTGAAAGTAAGCAAACCAATCAACAAGCAATTAAACTCGGTATTATCACTCCTATTTCAGGAATGCAAAGGATTTTAAAGCATCTAAATGAATTAAACAATGAAATACGTGCAGCTACTGAGAAGGAATATTTGACTGATTATTATCCCTTTTCAAATATCTACAAAAGATATCTCGACATTCCACAAAATAAAGACAGCAAATTTTTGGAACTTGTGAATGAGGCTGAAGTCAATAAATTAAATCATTTGGAGTTTTATGACTTTTTAAAAAGAAAGATAGATTACTTTTACACGATACGTGGTGAGTTTGATGTGCTGGTTCTTTACTTTCCAAAGGGCTGGACAAAATTCAGAGAACTCAAAAATGATAGTGTGTATTTTGATTTACATGATTCAATTAAATTATATTGCGCCAAAAAAAACATCAAGATCCAGTTTGTTGAGGACAAGTCCATTGACTACTTAGACCCAGCAAAAGTCAAATGGTGGCTATCCTTAGGACTATATGTAAAAGCTAATGGGCTGCCGTGGCGAAATGTGGTTGTAAATGAGTCTACTGCTTTTGTAGGACTTGATTTTGCCGTTCAGAGAATAAATAATTCCAATAAGTATGTTTTAGGCAGTAGCCAAATATTTGATTCAAGTGGCCAAGGATTAAGATTTTTGTTGCAGCCGATTGAACACCCCGTTTTTATTGGTAAAAATCCGTTCATGAGCAAAGAAGATGCAAGACGGATGATACTCAAGCTTAAAGAAGCTTATTTCAGGATTGACGGAAACTCAAAACTGGAAAAGTTGGTAGTCCATAAAGTCTTGCATTATACAAACGATGAAATGACAGGCATTTCAGAGGCATTGGAAGGGATTGAAAACATTGAATTGTTACAGATTCAGAAATATTCTAAATGGAGAGCAATACGAGGAGATATCGACAGATACACAGGAAAGGTAAAGACAGATCCTCACAACTTCCCGATACAAAGAGGAACTGTCATTCAGCTTGATGATTTTAGTTTCTTGCTTTGGACACATGGTTCTGTTCAAGAGGATGATGTTGCAGGTCGTCACATGAACTATTACCAAGGCAAAAGAGGTATCCCTGCACCGTTACTCATAAGGAGATTTAGGGGTACAGACCCAATAGAAATGACAGTTCGAGATATTCTATCTTTAACTAAAATGAATTGGAATGGTGGCGAACTTTACAAGACCCTTCCAGTAACACTTGATTTTTCAAAGAGACTTTCGAAGTATGCTAAACAGGCGGAAACGTTGCAAGCAATACCGTATGACTTTAGGTTCTTTATGTAATAAATACATGAGAAGTGGCTGAGGAAGTCCAGAGTGGACTTGTGGATGCCTGAAGATTTAAGCCGCTATTTCCGCAAGGAGGTAGTAGAGTCGGCAGAGGTGCAATATGTGCAGTAAAGCGGATATTGTGCGAATTAACAAGAGGATGTAGGATAATGGAGGTGATTATGAAGACAAGGACTGAATATGAAAAGATGATCATTAAGGAAGTTCGGGAAATGCCTGGCGAGGTGCTTCCACAGGTTGTGAAGATCATCCACTCGTTAAAGGAGGGTGTGCTTTCTGCGAAAGTACGCCACAAGAAGCGTGAAGCCAAAGGGAGCGGTCTCTGCGGCAGAGATAATTAAGGATATACGTTTGCGCAGTATTCGGCAGTAGAAAGGAGTCATGAAGTG
>JABWAS010000033.1 GCA_013360865.1 Candidatus Paceibacter sp. | reverse complement strand
TCCTGCTCATCAAATAATTAAAAGATACTTCGCATAAACAATACTAAAATTCTATCTTATTTTTATTAAATAATTGTCTAGACAATGGGGTACACCTTAGTATTTCCAATTTCAATTATTTTGTGAACTGTTTTTTCAATTTCTTCTTGAACCTCATTTACATAATTTTCGCCACCATAGCTTCCATAAGAACCGCCAAAAGATTCCATTGTCTTTTGAAACGAATCTTTGAAGTTATTCATGTCAAATCAACCTTTACAAATTCATCAAATCCGTCTTTTAAAAATGAGATGATTCCAAGTTTCATTTGTAATTCTTTTGTTAATTTTATTTTCTTTTTGTACTTTATTAAATAAGAAATCCAATAAATTGGATCGAACCATTTAAACCATAATTCGTACAACAATATGTCAATAATAGCATTTCCGCAAATCCAAGTTTTATCAAAAGAAGCTTTTCTTTCTTCTTTAATTAGGCTAAATTCCTTTTTCAAATTATCTAAATCCACATTAGTAGATTCAATATAAACTACAGTCTTTGAAGCGTCATATCCCCAAACAATGCCGTGTTTCTCATATTTCTTTTGAATTAAGGGAATGAAATCTTTTGACACATCATTTTTCCCCAAGAAGATGACACACTGAGTACCTCCGATTTGATATTCGTTATCGGTATATTGTTTAGGTGTAAACAATGATGCCTTTGCTATTTTTGTTTTCGATATTGCATGAACAAGTTCTCTTCCGAAACTTTTTAAATCTTTATCAGCGACTACAATAATGTTTTTCATAAAGTTATCCGAATTTTTTTTAAATTTTTATTTAAGAGCTTATTCGAAATATGCTTAACAACACGGATCATCATCCAAATTTCACCTCGCGACAGCGCTAACCCCTGATGCACCGAACCTGATAATAATCCATAAGTTTTTTCTACCCATGTAATTTCGTTATTATGTAAATTGCCATTGTTTTTATGAATTTTTAGTGCTTCATCACATTTTTTTGCATTTATTAAATTTTGCATATTTAAGGATGCTTGAAAATCATTTCTAAAAAGAACTGCTTCTAAATGTGAACGAATAACGCCCGCAGCTACTATTGCACTACTTAGGATTCCCCGATTGATTATACCTTCAGGTCCTCGCATAAATCCTAATAATACTGTTTCTTGTAATTGTTCAAAGTCGAACGACCAATTATTTGTGGGAGGCTTTAAGATCTGAGCGTTGTTACAAAAAATGTTTTCCGACATCGAGTAAAAGCTTTCTAACTCATATTGAACCGATTTAATTACACGTATTACTTGTTCAAATTCAACGAATTGGTAAATACGATGTTTGCTTTTTAAATTTTTTTCATCATTACTGAATGGAATTATCTTAGCACTTGATATTCTTCTCATATGCTCTATAAGCATATTTTGTAAATCAAATGATAAGTAAAACAAGACCGCACATATCGGTCCACCTAAATGTCGTGGAGGTCTTGATAGCACATCTGGAGAAAAGGCTTGGTTTGAGAAATAACAATTGAAGAGTTTTTCGTCAGATGTTTTGTATTCTCCGTTTAATCCAGAAGCCCATTTACCAAATTTATTAGAACGGAGCAGCTTGATTAGATCGTTTTTAAGTTCATTGTTAAAAGTTGACAATTCATTACAAATTTGTTCTACGTGTTTAGAATCAATTGGTAAATAAGGGTCTTGATTTTCTAATTGTGAAATTATTGGCCATCCTTTGAGCATAAATTACCTCCCCAGTACTTTATAGAGAAGGGCTTTAATTTTGCTATTTAAATTTATTACACACCCAATCCTTGCGCTTGATTAAAGGCCCACACCCCACGACCTTGGCATAGCGGATTACCACCAAATATTATTTTTCAAATAAAGTATAGCACAGTATTAAACACAAAAACAAAATCCTCAAATAGAAGCATCATCATCCCTATTGCCCAAAAATGGCGCAAGAAAAATATATGCTATTACACCTCCTGCAATCATCCCTCCTGCTTTAATATAACTCAAAATAGAAGTTTTCTTCCTTTGATGTTCTGGACAATATTCAGAATTATTCGGACCAGGGGTAAAAAGCATTCCACATTCCTTACAATTTTTCTTTTCTTGAGACATATTAACTTCTCCTTTCTCCATCAGATTCAACCTCAATAGATAATTCAGGTTTTCGGCGTTTATCAATACAATTTAATTCTTGCACTAAAATATCTCCTTCTTTTAAAGCTCGATATACTTCTGTTGAATATTGACACTTTCTATCAAGCTCATTATATATCTTCTCAAATTTTAAGTATAATCGCTCACTAGATCTTTGATAAGCATTAACATCTTCAAGCTCCCCGCAAACTACCATATTTAGAAAATTACAAATTTTTGTATATTGTAAATCTTCAAACACTGCTTTTAATTTTTCCCTAGCTTTCTGTTCCGGTGTTTTTGTGAAAATGAATTTTATATGTTTAATGAATTCCATTTTGCCTCGCCCATAATCAGCGGGATTCTTGACTGTTTCAAGTTCTGATTTTGCCGTTTCAAAAAATTGTTGTTCTAACTTATCTAAACGTTCTGAAATATCCTGTCCTTTTATTTGATTTACTACAGTTAAACCCTCCCTTGATACCCTATCTAACCAGTTTTGTAACGTATCATAAACACCTTTGAGATCACCAATTCTATTCGACAACTGAAATCTATGTATCCTGTCTACGGCATCCTTTATTTCCTCTAATTGATTCTGCATATCAAGATTACTAATAGCATGTGCAACCCCGATCCCAACGCTAAGCACCGATGTCATTCTGCGACCTACTCTCCCATGCTCTACAATTGTACCATCCTTACTATTATGCGCTACCGTAGAAACCAATCCATCTTTTTTGGATACAGGCTGATAATATCTACCTTCTTTGAGCCCTTTGAAAACATTCTCAGAAAAGATTACAAATTCTCCACTTGATGCTTTACCTAGTGTAATTGTTTTAACGATATCCAGAGGCAATCCAAGCGAATTCCCAATCTTCTGTTTTATAAACTCACTATAAAGATTAAACAATTTCCTGTTGTTATTAAACAGGTCTTCAAATTCCATTTTTGTTAGTGGATGAGAAACTATTTGAGTCTGTATATTATTTTTGTTTTCTAACTCCATAAGTTTATTCTCCATTAAATTCTAAAAAATACAGTACTACATCGTAGTATTTTTACCTGCTTACATTCTGTTCTGTGATTGTTACCATCCTGCTCTGCATTCAGAAATGCAGTATCAATTTTTCCAAAACATACATGGTATATTTTGTGGAGCTATCCATTTAATCTTCCTCATTCCCATCATCAACATACTTGGAAGAACTGCCATTACAGAAGGGACATATTTCATTCGTGTATCCACGACCGCCACACACGTCACAATCACGAGCAGCCATATTTAACCCCTTTCGTTGAAAAAAGTAAAAATAATTTTTATTGCATCTAAAGTTCACGATGGTTAAGAGGAACGCAGGTGATCAGCTTTGTGATGGGTCCGCTTCGCTTGACCCATCCTACTCTTTGAAATTCAAAATACCTCGGATTGCCATTATCGTCTGTTTTCTGTTTAACCCTGTAACGCTTCCAGCCTGTTTTTTAATTTACCTATCCATTTGTCCTCATCGATTTCAATCTGGTTTGAAGGGTCGCAGAAATTCATAAATTCTGTGATATCATGCTTACTCATGTTCGTATCATAAAAAACGGTTTTGTCCGGCGTTGATTCTACGGGAGTCCTTGTCGTCATTTCATACCGGACATAGTCGTTCAAATTTTCCGGCTTATTTATTCTGTGTGCCATAAAGATTTTTCCTTTAAGATCGGCCAGTAATTTTTTTATGTTTTCAATGACTGGTTGTATTTCCAAAGCGTACTGTCCGAT
>JABWAS010000032.1 GCA_013360865.1 Candidatus Paceibacter sp. | reverse complement strand
CCCTCAAATTTTCTTTCAAGATAAGACTTTATCTTTGATAAAGGTTCATGATTCCCAGGATCATCCGGGCAATAATGTTGAAAACCATCCAAACCAACTAGACATTTTTTCGTGTTTTCCATAACTATCCTTTCAAAAAAAAGTTTAAAGAATGGCGCCGTCCTGGAGGTCTAGACGGCGCCGCCTGTGCTGGCTGATGGTTGATGGGCACAGGTTTTAATCCTCGAATTTATATTGTTCTAATAGCTCCCTGCGAATTTCCTGAAACCGCTCGGAAGGAAGGTTCGGAAATAACGAATCTAAAATCCATTGTCGGGTTTGTCCACACTGAGCACCGCAAACCACGAGTTTGCTGATTTGTTCGAAAACTGTAACTGGTATCGACTCACGGAGTTCGTTCGAGATTGATTCCCAAATAGCTCTCTTTGCCGTGTTGCATTCAGTGTTTAGTTTAACCAAATCGCTCTCGGTTTTTTTAATGCCCCGGCCCAACGCTTCAATCATTTTGTTTGCTTCGATTTCCTTTGCCTGGATTTTTTGGCAATCTGCCTGGACCGTCTTCAATTCTTTTTCCGTGATTTGGCCTAAAACGTAATTGTCAAACGCCTCGGTTTCCCGCTTTTCTAATGCTTCAATCGCCCGGCGTAAATGTGGAATCGATTCCGTAAGAGAATCATACCGATTTTGCAGTTCAAAGATTGCCTTTTGACAATCTTCAACCCTTTTTTTCGCTACCTCAAATTTTTTCCTCGCTGTTTCAATATTCGACATTTTCTAACCCTCCATAAAAAAAAGACTGATAAAAGTTAAACCCGTAAAAAAAAGATAAGAAGTTTAAAAACCTGTAAAACACCCGCAACCCTTACAATCGGGTAACGCATCATAAAGTCTTTGATATACAAGATCATAGGCACGCTCAATTTTTAAAATCTCCGGAACATAGTTAGGGGCATACCAGCCCACCCGGTTTAGAATGATAGGCTTGTATTTTTTGTACCAGGTATCATTTGCGCAAAATCTTTCGCCCGGCTTTATGCCTTCAATCTCGTGTAGCAAATCATCAAAAAAGGGATCGATAGCGACAATGGTCTCCCAAGTCAATTTTTGTCTTATCGACTCACGCCTTGATTCCCGCTCCCGGAAACGGGAAAGCAAAGTATCACCAGTTATAAGCATTGTTTTAGCCTCCTAAAAAAAGTTAGTCCGGTCGTCTCCAGCCTGAAGTCTGGATAAATTTAATACCACCCACAAGTTTGAATTCGCATTCCATTCGATTTGGGTTCACATCAGGTTTTACCCAGTTTTTCGCCTTCGTAATTTTTAATTTCCCAGGCGACATACTCAAATACAATCGTGATTTTTCTGCCGAGAAATCGCCGCCTCTCCCAAAATCTAGACCTGCCTTTTTTTGTAATGCAACTAAGCAAAAACCAGTCTTTAAACGGTCAAAATACCTCTTGATGTCCTTTGACACTTCGTAAAAATTTTCCATCTTTTCTAGGTAATCAATAATTGTTATTGAGTCAGGTTGAATTAAATCCTCAAAGTTGCACGATCTTTCAATGAATTCAATTTTGTTCCATTCCGAAACCGGGACATCCATTGGCTTAGTTCGATTTTTCATTTCCTCCTTACCCATTTCCGATGTTAGATATCGAATTTTAAAGCCGTCTCTGTTCAAAAATGCGAAGTTTAGACAAAAAGCACTCTTCCCCGCATCGGTTTCACCTGCACAAACGGCAACAGACTTTGGCAAGGTATTTACTAGCCCATGAATATTGAACGGCCATTTTAATGACAAAGGGTGTACGGGCTCGTCATCAAGGACGATTGGTTCGTAATCCCTTAACACCCGGCGATAAAAACCTTCCTTATTACCCGCCCTTTCGATGATTCCACGATCAAGCAATCTTTTAAAAACCTGCCTTCGATTGTCTCTGTCACGCTTTGTCACGATTCCTAACTCTTTGTCACAATCTGTCACGCAAATGTCACGCTCTGTCACGCTGATCCATGCCTCAATTTCTTCGGAAAGCGATTTTTCCCGCTTTTCTTGCCTTTGCAAGGCGCTCTGAATCTTAGTGTTTATCCATGTTTCGTCACACTCACCCCATGAACGCACAATAAAATCAAGGTATCTGAAGATGTCTCGCTCTGGCATGCCCGATTTTACTAGGGAATTGGCAAGTGTAAACAAATCGTTGTCTCTACGCCCCAAACTAAAAAGAGGTTCATGCGTGACAGTTTGCGTGACACCCTCTATAGACAAAGTGTTTTCGCTATATAATGTATTATTATTTAATGGTGCACTCCCGTAAGGTCGTGCACACTTGCCAGGGGGTTGAGACTGAGTCTCAGTTAAGATACGGTACAAGCTCTCAGGCATTTCTTGCAAAACCTCTCGTGTTAATTCGAGGTCGGTTAACCAGCAATATTGTTTGCCTTGTAAATTGATAGAAGGGGGAGCGATAATCACGCCGCCCTCTGCTCTAATATCAACCTGGGGAAAAACGGCTGCCTTAGTTTGAAGGCCTTCTGAATATTTAAAATAATAATGACGCCCGCCTCTTGGACTCACGGCAATTGGAGTCTCAAACATTTCGGGAAGCATGGAATCAATCTTTTCACAGGCTTCCGGACTATCGCAATCAATAACGCAAATCCCACTAATTTTGCCCGTAATCAGACCACACATGGCCTTTGGGTATTTTGAAAACATCTCCTTAATCTCTTGTTTTAAAGGCATTCGGGTTTGAAATTCAGCCCATTTCACCAATGGCTTTTTGTCGGTCGGACTCATTGGTATTGCTGGAAAACCTTTTCTAAAATATTCGATTGCAGAATCAACTTGTGGGGATGCCATGCCTAACCTTTCGATTGAATCGCAAACAATGCCTGTTTAATCCTGGGAATATCGCTTTCCCGATAGACTCTTTCACCGTTGGGCAACCTTATAAAATCCTCGCTTCGTAACTTTCTGCTGTCGAAAAGGTAAATTAAGCGATGTTTCGGAACATTCAGCATTTCAACAACCTGAGATAGTGTAAAAAGCTTTTCGTTCAACAAACTTTTTTCTGTCATTTTTTTACCTCATAATTGAATTAGAAAAACAAACTCTTTACCCTTATATGGTGAAATTTCACCGAAACGGGTATTTTTCACCAGAAAAAGAAAAGGTAATTGACTGGTAACGCTTGAAAATAAAGGAAGGTAAGGAAGTGAAAAATATTTCAAAAAAAATAGCCTTCATCGGTGAAAATTCACCGACAAAGGCTTTTGTGTGGTTTTTGTGGTGGATAAAATGCTAATCGTCTAAACCAAAATCGCTGTCCTCGCAATCGTCTTCGTTTTTATAATTGCAATGTGTGTTTTTTGGTGGTACGTATTCCTTGTAATGTCTTCTGATAGATTCCTCGTAATCCCTATTATGTGATTTATCTTCAATTAAAAAGGCAGTCTCATATCCTGTGGTCTTTTTATACGATATAGGATCGCCTTCGATAGTTTTGAATATCTGTCTTAAGGCCTTCCTCAGATCGGAAAAATACTTCTTCACCTTGCCTTTTCCTTTGTCTGGACAGTTCGTAAAATTACCGTTCAAAGACGCAAGTTCCTTTAGGAATTTCCAAAGAAATATAGGCTTACCGCTTTTACTGTCCTTAAATCCCATCCCCGAATAATGCCTATGTTCGGTCACATTCTTTGCGCTTATTTTAACGTTTTCGTTGTCGATGAAACTTATTTTGACTTCATGCCATTGAGTCCCTGCCGGTGTTGGAAAAGGAATAATTTTAGCTGCCCTTGCTCCGTTTCGCTTCTCAGATTCAAATCCTACAACATCAAACAGCCTTTTAAAATACTCCGGGAGATCGTCAACGGTTCGGGTGTGGATTATTAGCAGTCCTTTGGGTGTACTTGTGACGCCGTTTATAGTAACTTTTATAAATCGGGTTTTTGTGTCTGACCTGAGAATGTCGTTTATTCTAGCATCTAAGCGTTTTATTAAGGCATGATCTTGTGTGTTGAAATCTTCAAGAAATAATGTGCTTCGTTCAAAATAGTGAAGTTTCTTCTCAATATCTTTTTCATTCAGACAGTCGATATGATAGAACCCCCAAGTATCGCCTTTGTAATAGAGGTAACAGGCAATTTTCCTGACTATATCAATATCTTTACCGACCAGCAGTACGCATCGTTTTTTTATCTTCTCAATACGCTCCAGTAATGCTTTATCAAATTCCTTTTCTAGCCCATCAAAAACGCTCTTATATTCATCATCGTCCGCTAAACCTTGCCTAGCAACTAAAATATCAAACGCATCCTTACTAAATTTTTCTGGTTTCATCTGTCATTTCTCCTCATGACTCTCCAAGAAAGAATGCTGTCTCTGCTTTTTTATTGTATTTGCAAGTGCCTTATAACCCTCATCCGTCAGGAATCCCTCGGTATCCTCAATGAACATCTTGCCGGTTACGT
>JABWAS010000031.1 GCA_013360865.1 Candidatus Paceibacter sp. | reverse complement strand
ACCGCGTTAAAAATGGCGCCGGTTCAGTTTGCCGCCGCCAATAAAATTGATACAATCAAACATATGGAGAAGGTGTCCTAAGAAAGGGGTACCCTACAACTTGAAAAGATTTGCTTTCCAGATAACGAGGATTGCAATTAAAAATGGATAAATAACAGGTAAATTTTTCTTTGCTGTAATCATAGCCGAAATACTCTTGCAATTCTGAAAACAAGACATCTTTTATTTCTTCAAAACATTTTTCAGTGTCTTGAAGAATATTTTTCAGCTCCTCGCTATGTATTGCGTAAAAACCATCTATATATTCGTTATAGTTTTCTTTAGTGATGCCGGGATGATCGTCTCGTATCTTTTTGCCAAAATCAGCACCGCCAACAACGGCTTCGCAAAAAGCCGCATATACTTCCTTATCCAGTTGTTTGTTTAGTTGTATTTTCAGAGTTAGTTAGAATAGTTTTTTATAACATCATCAATAACTTTTTTCAGATTATTATGTTTTTGCCAAGATAATAAAATTTCATTTCTTAATTTTTGATGAGGCTCGTAACCAACATCCTCAATCAATAGTAAATTGTTAAATTCCTCAATATTCAACAAAATCGTCGCACTCTCTTTTATGTCCTGGAATAAATTTTGAGAAATTTTATTTTTTGTGAAATAATCCTGAAAATAATCATAAAACAAAAAATGAGACAGCTCGTGGGCAATAATCGTAAAATTTTTTGCCAATGAATGATAAAGGCTCAAATAAAAATATTTTTCTTTGTAATTATAATCACAAACATACAGTGTTGTAAGAAAAACATCGCATTGTTGAGTTTTGAATTTTCCGAATATTTTTTCTATTTTTTTTGAAAGTTCTTCTCCATGTTTTTGCCAGTGACTATCAAGAGCCTTAATGTAATAATCAATAAATTCTTCCTTTAGTTCTTGTCTTTTGTTGCCTATATTTCCAGAAAAATACTTCAAAACTTTTTCAATAGCTTCTTTTTCATCCAATGCTGTTATTTCTTTTAATAAATTTTCTGGTATTGGCGCAACACTCGTCTCATAAGAAAAGCCAAAAGGAGGGTTGGTGTCTTTGGCCGTATTTACCCAATTAAGGGCATCTTTTTCTCGATTGTATAAAAAATTTAGATTTAACATTTTATTATATTATATGTTTATTAAGATAAAATTGAAAGGGGCAATCAAAAGAAGTAATTGCCCCTCTGTTAAAATTTGAATTATTTTTCCATTAAATCAAACAGCTCCCAAATAAGCCACTCCAATGTTTTTTTAGAGTGTTCGCAGAAAAAATCATCCAACTCCCAAATGCCGCCATTTCTCATATCGGCGTTGAACGGACACCCGCCTCCGCAAATACCGAGCGCTTCACACCCTAAACATTTCGGCATGTTTAGGGGCATCCTCTTGCCCCATTCAATCCAAACAGGGTTTGTAAAGGGATCAAAATGCTTATCAAATCTTACAAAATATTTCCCGGAGGCATAGTATGTCATACACACGCCCACTGTTTCATTCGGACCAAAGACAATCTGGCGGCCTATTGCCGAGCAATCTCTGTCATAAAAATATCCAATGACAAATGCCTTAACTTTTCTCATCATCCGATCTTCATAAATGTTTTTATCGCGTGCGATTTTAAAACATTTTATTAGATTTTCCGCAATTTTAATGGCATAAGCATCATCAGCTATCTTAAAACCCCTGTATTCAATCAATGGATTAAAACCCATGCCCTTTATTCCCATGTCATTAATTAGCCAGTTTAAAATTTCTGGCATTTCATCAACCGTACGCTCTGAAACAGTGCAAGAAACACCAACATTAGCACCCGCATCTTGCAACATTTTAAAAGCCGTTACTGCTTTTCTAAAAGTCCCCTTGCCATTAATATATCTTCGATTGAGATCATGAATTAATCGGGGACCGTCAATGGACACACCCACTTCAATTTTATTCTTAGTTATGAACCTTGCTAGTTTATTATCCATAACGGTCCCGTTCGTATTCAAAGAAAGCCTAGTATCATTAGGAAGGATGCCATCATTCATCAATCCATTAATGTAAGTGACGGATTTCTCAAAAACTTCGCGATTAAGAAGAGGTTCTCCGCCATAAAAATTTATTAATTTTTGCCTTTCGTTTATTACAGATGGATTAACTTTTTTAAGAATCTTTGAATAAAAATCAATCGCTTCTTTTGCAAAAGACAAAGACATCGGATTTAACATCGGAGGTTTGACAAAACTTCCTTCAAAAAAACAATAACTGCAAGCAAGATTACACCCTTCGTTTAGAAGCAAGTACATATTATTTATGCAAGGCTCAGAAGACTCCTTTCTCTTTTGTTCTAAATTTTTATAATCTTCTGAATAATTTGAAATCAAAAATCCTCCTTTAATCAATTTATTCAGTATTGTTTTAGGCATTGATGAGTAATCATTATTGCAGAAATTTTTATTAAACTTCTGCCACAATGATTTACTGAAAAATACAACCTCGTGATTAAGAGCATTATATAAGGCAACATGTTCGTTTTTGGAAAAGCTATGACTATATCTAGACAACAACATTTCTATGTCCTCCTATAAAAAAGTGGGGATGCTAGCGCCTCCCCACCAGACAATTAACCTACTTACACTTCTGTCCACTATTGCAACTGTCAGCGCAAGGTCCGCATTTTGCAGAAAAACCATTTGTTTTGAGTTTTCCCAAAATATCCATGCGCGCAAATTTAGATGGCCTTTTCATCTTCCTTCTCCTTTCTTTGCCTTTTCGTCTTAGCTCGATTCAAGCTGACATTCTACACGAATGCCTATTTAACACTGCGCACTTGAATAAAATTCAGACTGAGGGACTTTAAGGTTTTATAAGATTTTGTAAAAGATCTCTTTATGCTTATTTTTACCATTAAATTAGCTTTTTTGCAAGGTTTTTCAGCACAACTCAATCTAACTATGTGCCTTAAACCATCGTCATTATCGTCAGCATCGCACGCATATGGCAAAAAGCTTAGTATTTCCAACGCCAAATCTATAAACAAACTCGTTGAAGGCATCAGATTGGCAAAGGCGGTAAATTCAAAGTTCGAACCTAAAAATTTCTTTGCAAATAAAGGCTTAAAGAAAAAACAGGCCTTTTCCAGCCTGTTTTTTCTACCTTGCTCCGAATGCTGGACGAGGTGAGAACGCACGCAATGGCACCCTACACCCCTAATTTTTAATAAACCCAAAAGCCAATTTTTCTTTATGTAATCCACGCTGATGAAGGAATGTCAGTGATAAATAAAATTTAAGCAACTGTGGAAAAACAATTTTCTTGCTCGCTGTAATAAATGCTATAATAAAGTCGAAAAATAAAAATCTATGTTGCGTGAACAAAAACTTACATCACAACTACTGAACACACTGCAACAGGGGGGAATAACCAAAATTATCCGAGGGGCAAAAGACAAAAATATCGAGTTAAGGCGAGAAGTTGGTAACAACTCGTTCTTTGCTGATATTTTAATTTCACTATCTTCTCAAAAATCGGAGGAAAAAAGTTTTAATACAAAACAAACTAAATTTATTGCCATAGAGGTTAAGATATCAGATTGGAAGCAGGGACTTTACCAGGCGTGGAGATATTATTCATTTGCAGAAAAAAGTTATCTTGCTTTATATGAGGATTACGCAAAAAACATAGAGATCGATTCGTTCAAAAAACATAATGTGGGGTTGATAGTATTCAACGAAAACACAATAAAGGTTTTACACCACCCGACTACAAATAACTTTAAAGGCAAGGACACCTACGAAATAAATTTACGAGAGAAAATTTGGCAACGCTCCCTAGCTATTCAGAGTGTTCAACCAGTTGTCTAAGAAAGAACCGGAGGATGGTTTGATGTTTTTGGTTAGAGCACCTCTGACAACTAAATCTGTATGACCCTTAAGAGAATCATAGTGTGATTTCGCTTTTTTTATATCTTTAAGTAGAGTATTTTTTCCACTTCCGCCCTTATATCTCTTGAACTGATTTCCAACGGTACACATCATGTGTTTTGCTAGGTCTGATTCCTCGCGGGCACCAAGGGAAGAGAAATTGACAGATGAACAGCAATTTTCCAAACACAATAAATCATCTAATCTATCGTATTTATTCAATGCCCTTAACGCGTCTGGCCATGTTGCTCTTGCAAACATCGATGATAAATAGAAATATGGCACTTTTCGTCCATAGGCCTGTTTATCCTCAACAATGTTAAAGCGTCGTTGTTTAAGCATTTCTCCCATAGCAACGCTTACTCCGGTTGGTGCTAAGGCAAGGCCTGAAAAATCTGATCTGTTCCAGATGACATATTTACCAGTGCTCAAAAGTTTCGTGAACAAATCCTTTGCACCCTTAAGCCAGGGCTCGTCACCTATTACTTCAGAATGTGAAGAGTCCAACAAAATCATATATCCCTCAACTTTATCGCTTAAGGAGGTAAGATATTCCAACAGTCGGCTTCGTGAATTATCACTGGTGAGAATTTCTTGAGATATGGCCACACCCTTAACTAACGGTTTTATGGATTTGTATTTTTCCAGATGTTCTATTGATAAGTGAGTAATTTCTTGATCGATACTCCAGATGTCATTGTTGATCTCATCTACATAAAAGAACGGCGGTATTAGAGCACTTGCACCACTGTTAAATTGGTGCTCAATAACATCATCAATAAAGCTCGTAATTGTAGTATCTTTTATTTTTATTTTCTCAAGTAATTTTGTAATATCTT
>JABWAS010000030.1 GCA_013360865.1 Candidatus Paceibacter sp. | reverse complement strand
TATCAAGGTATTTTGAAACATCGGCTGAACTCTGGTTAAATCTTCAAAGCCAGTACGATCTTTATATTGTAACTGAAAAAAGGGGCGACAGCTTGAAAGACATAAAACCCTTTAGAAGACCTGTTAAGGCCGGAGAGATGGAGACGGTTTAAGAAAATTTCCGTTCTCAGACGCTATAAAACCGGCCTAAAAACGCTTCCGAAGGGAGTCTGCATGGGTAAGGTCGATGAAGTACTTCCGTGTGTGTTTTTTGTAGGTTTTAGATAGGTTTTTCGGGGTTAAATTGAAAATTTAAGGGATAGCTCCTGCAGGGCGACAAGGTCACATTCCTGAGTGACCTTCCCTTAATTTACTTTTCAGGGTTACTACAGGAGGTAGCAGATGGAGCAAGAAGAAAATAAATCAAGTGGTGATGCATGGGATATACTTGTTAACCGACACGGCATTGCGTATAAAGACGAATATGAGCCAATATTTGAGCAATTAGAAAAGACGATAGAGAAAAGTCTTTTAGAGCGTATTAAGCACACGAAAAAGAGATGTGTTCTACTAGTTGGAAGCGATAAGGACTTAATTCGTAAGATTGCATGTTTGATTTATTGTTACAGCGACACGTTCGGCTTTCACTATGTGGATTGCCTGAACGAAAAAAACATAGATGATAAACTTTCTCAGTTTAAACGAGGTACAGTATTTTTAGAGGATATAGACAGCAAAGACCTCCCACTGATTAAACGGATTGACACCAGAATAACGGACTTTCTCAATGCTGGTTCCGGGCTTTCCTATACATTCAATGGCGTTAAAAAGACCACACCGCAAGGGCAATTAATAATCAGCGCTTCCGATGCAGATAACCTTCCACAGTATTTTACTTCAAAGTTTAATATTATTCCCCTTGAACCAGCGAAGAAAGACCTTCCCGCAAGCACGCAACAGGATATACAAAAGATTACGGCGCTCTTTTATGATGACGCAAAAAGCATCTTGTTTTTAGATGATGAAAAATGCTGTGAATTGACAAAAGATGAGCAAGCATTGGTTGATTATTTAAGACAAGATAGCCAACATTTTAGCGACATAATTACCCATTTTCAATCAAGAAAAGAATATTCTAACACAAACTGGAGCCGGGGGAATTTTGACAACCTTCAGTCCGATTTAAACAAGAAAACCGTAAAAAAATTAGGTGTAAAACTGATTCAAAACTTGGAAAAAAGAAGCGGAAAGTATGGCTTATTTGTAAAGATAAAAGACAAAAAATTCAAAAAGTAAGATAGCCGGTAAGATATTGGTAAGATACGTCAATCTTACTAAGAATCAATAAAATACCAGTAAAATCAAGGGAATTGAGCGAATGTAAAAAGTAAGATAGAAAGTAAGATTTTCATAGTTGTATAAAATAGGCCGTGTGCTGACGTGTGTTAGCCATGGCCTTTTTTATTTCAATCGAAAGGAGCATGTATGGAAGGAATTAAGTTTTTCAATTTTGCAATTCCAATCGAGACATATAAAAAACTCAAAGCCCGTTCCAATAGAACGGGGAAGCCTATTTCTGAAATGTTGAGGGAGGCGATTGAGATTGTTTTGAAAACACGAAACGGGAACCCGACTACAACGAAAGGCTAGGCATGGCAAATGAAAACGTTTGCGAAAAGAATCATTGTTTGGCTGGCCGTCCGCAAATACATAACTGAAACATTTGCGCGGCGGTTGATTGCCTTTTTGAATTTAGGGAACGCTTAAGATGAAATCGACACTTGAAGCGGCATTGTCATATCGAAATCAAGGATTCAGCATTGTCCCATCGAATCCCCGGACAAAGGCTCCATTGGTTCCATGGGCTGAATTTCAAGGCCGGATGCCGACCGAAAATGAAGTTGTTTCGTGGTTTAAACAATATCCCAAGGCAATGATTTCGCTAGTAACCGGCCAAAACTCCGGGGTAACGGTAGTTGATGCAGATTCTCCAGAGGCTATTTCCAGAATTGAAGAAATTCTTCCAGAATCTCTTGAACTGCCCTGTGTGCAAACTCCGAGGGGTGGCAAACATTTCTATTTTGCTTACGATCCATCTATACCCACAAAAGCCGGGGTGCTTCCTAATATTGATACCCGGAGTGATGGCGGTTGTTGCGTGTGCCCTCCCTCTTGCAATAGTAGTGGCAAAAAATATATATGGTTGAACGGTTCCGAACTTCCCAGAGAAGCCTTGCCGGAAATGCCTGAGGGCTTGTACCGTATGTTAACTGAGACTCAGTCTCAACCCACTGCCATGTGTGCGACCTCAAGGGAGCACACCATTAATAACATACATACTATATATAATAAAAAAACTAATAATAGGGAGGGTGACGACAATTTTGACGACACCCCTCCTCTCTTTTCCGAAGGTCGTCGAGACACAGATTTGTTTACACTTGCCAATTCCCTTGTAAAATCAGGCATGCCAGAGCGAGACATCTTCAAATACCTTGAATTTATTATACATTCATGGGGTGAACATGACGAAACATGGATAAATATTAAGATTCAAAGCGCTCTGAAAAGGCAAGAAAAGCGGGATGGGAAGTTTTCGGACGAAGTTAAAGAGTGGATTTTGTCGTCAAAAGGCATCTTTTTGTCGTCAGATGTCGTCAAAAGTCTCCAAGTGTCGTCAAGGGATGAGCAAAAGAATTTGTCAAAGATTCTCTCCCGTCTGTGTGACGAGGGTGTTATTGAGCGTCATGGAAACAAAAACGGTTGTTTTCGCAAGATCGAAAAAGATTACGAGATTATAGACCTGTCCAGTGTTTCTGTAACCCCCCTCCCAATTGTATGGCCGTTCAATATCCATGAAAAAGTTTACATACTACCTAAGTCGGTTGGCGTTATTGCAGGCCAAACCGATGCAGGTAAGTCAGCCTATTGCCTCAATTTTGCCTACATGAATAGGGAGCGAATGAAGGTCAGGTATCTAACCAGTGAAATGGGCGCACAAGAAATCAAAAGCCGGATTTCGCATTTAAATGTTCCTGATGTGGAATGGGAAAAAATTGAGTTTATCGAACGTTCGGGCAATTTCCAAGACTTGGTGTTGTCGGATGGAATAACAGTAATTGATTATATGGAAAAGACGGAAAATTTCTACGAAATCGCTAGGGATATAAAAGAGATTTTCGACCGTCTAAAAACGGGTTTTTGCCTGATTTCAATTCAAAAGAAAGAAGGCCAAGACTTTGGCCGTGGCGGTGATTTTTCCGCAGAAAAGTCAAGGCTGTATCTGAGCATGTCGCCAGGGCGTTTAAAAATTGTAAAGGCAAAAAACTGGGTAAAACCCGATGTTAACCCAAATCGCATGGAATGTGAATTCAAATTAGTGGGCGGGATTAAATTTATCCAGACAAGTGGCTGGAAAAGACCTGATTAAAACTTTTACCAAATGGAGGAAAAAATAGGTGATTATAACCGGTGAAACTTTAACCACTCATTTTAGAGAACAAGAGTCGAGGCGTGAGTCGATAAGGCAAAATTTAACCTGGGAGACTGTAATTGCAATTGATCCTTATTTTGATGATTTACTGTCCGAAATTGAGGGCATAGAGCCAGGGGAAAAGTTTTGCGCCAATAATATTTGGTACAAAAAATACAAGCCTATCATTCTAAACCGGGTGGGCTGGTATGCCCCTAACTATGCTCCGGAGATTTTAAAAATTGAGCGTGCCTATGATCTTGTATATCAAAGACTTTATAATGCGTTACCCGATTGTAAGGGTTGCGGGTGTTTTACAGGTTTTTAAACTTCTTATCTTTTTTTTACGGGTTTAACTTTTATCAGTCTTTTTTTGGAGGTGTGGAAAATGTCGAATATTGAAACAGCAGTGAAGGGATTTAAATTGAAGCAAAAAGAGGTTGTTTTTGCCGGGGAAAAGTTAACCGAGCTAACCCGGCGGGGCGATGATGTCCGGGAAAATTTACCCCGTCTTGAAAGGAATGTCGAGTCAGTCAGGGCGCAGAGAGAGCAAATTGTTGATAAGCTTATCTTGAATACGGTGTCACGAGACGATTTTGGGAAAAATGAGGAATTTAGAAAAGTCCAGAAATCGCTGGAAGATGCTGAAAAAGCAGTCGAAGGTGAGAGGCTTATAAGTGAGGCCGTTTCCAGGCAAATCAAAAAAATTGAATCAGAACTCCCTCGGCTTCACACACAAGTACAGTTGGCTGAAAGGAGAGTTTGGGAAACGATTTCAGCAGAATTCGAAAGCCAGATTAGTGATGATATCAAAGAAACGGTGACGACAATAGTTGCAATCGGTGCTCAGACGGGCAGGACACGGCAATTTATCTTGGATTGCCTTTTCCCGAATCCCAGCAGCGGTGAAACCCAGGAAATCCAAAAGGGGTTGCGTGAGGAATACAGTTTGATCGATTAATCGGCTACCTCCAGGCCGATTCCTGGCATGGGGTGTTTCCGTGATAGCATCCCATGCCTTTCTTTAAACATTTTTTACGAAAGGAAACATATGATGAACCTATTAACAGAAGTCGATCCAAAAACAGGAAGAAAAACTCTCAGTCCCATTTATCAAACTTTAAGAAATAGGAAAAGGGCGGGGAGTCACAAGGACGAACCCGAGCAAAAATCAGTCATAACTAGGCGTGAAGTGGTTGGACGGACTCAGAAACCCGAACCTGCTTCAACAATTACGGTAAGCCAAAGGCAAGCTTTGATTGACCTGCAAAAATACAAATCAGGCGAGCGAATCGACATGAGATGTCGCACTCCGCAAACTGCCGAGATACCTGAACCGGTAAAAGCTCTTTCGTTTGAAGAGCAAATAATTAGTGATTGGAAAAATGATTCAGCATTGCAAAGAGAATTCACGTCATTCAATAATTATACTTCCTTTATGAAGGCGCAAAGGGAAGGTCGGACGAAGATTCATCGGGGTTGTGTCGTGAAATAGCGGGAGTCCTCCATTAGCGTTTCATACTACGGACGGCATTACTTCACAGGAAAAAGAAGTGTATCGTAAGTTGTTTAAAATAAAGGCTTTGTGATAAAAGTGGGTCCTTGGAAAAAACTTTTTTTGTACGGGTTTGGAACAACCGTAGAGTTCATCCAGTCCCAGGGGCTAATCTAGGGTTTATGTTTTGGTTACTAAATAACAATCATTACAGATTAGGGGGAATTTATGGCGAGTAAAAAACAAGTGAATCTTAGGGAATTATCAAAAATTTTGCAGATTTCGCAGCCCACAATCCGAGACTGGATTTTAAAAGGTTGTCCTGCGGAAAGGACAAGTAAGGGCTTCCTTTTCGTTCCTGATGAGGTTTTTTCTTGGAGAGAAAAGTATCTATCTGAGAAAAAGCAGAGCAGTGAAGGTTATGAGCGGGCAAGAACCGAGCGTATGATCTGGTTGGCAAAGCAGGCGGAACTTAACTATAAAAAGCAAGAGGGTATTCTTGTTGATGCTGGCGAAGTAAAGCAGGCAGCATTTGAAACGGCACGGCAGGTCAGGGATGGTTTGCTAAATATTCCAAATCGGATATCTGACCTTTTAGTCGGTGAAATCAACTCAGCGGGGAGGATTGATGGGGCAAAGGTTAAAGAAATTTTGGACAAGGAACTACGCCAGGCGCTTGAAGCCCTGAGCGATAATCTTAACAAATCAACGGAGGTACACGATGATAAAAATTGAAGAAAGCAAGACCGAGCAATTAACCGTTCTATGGCTTCGATATTTCGAATTAATGTGCAAGCTAAAGTTATTGGCGAATGAA
>JABWAS010000029.1 GCA_013360865.1 Candidatus Paceibacter sp. | reverse complement strand
AAAAAGCGGCTAAAACGGAGATTACGAGTTATACCAGCGGCGACGCCAAATGGTACTTTTATCCCGTACCGGTTACGGCCGGACAGCAATATGAGTTTTTGGATTATTATGTTTCCGATATCTCCAGTTATGTGACGGTGCAGGTTAATATGTCCGACGGAACGAATAAGTATATAGACATTGCCGTCGCCGAACCGTCGGAAACATGGCACGGACTTTACGGAACTTTTGTCGCTCCACAGGGGGCTGTGTCGGCCGCCGTTTTCCATATGATAAAAGGAGTCGGTTATCTGATTGTGGACGATTACTCGCTTAAAGAAGTTGTTCCCGATCCGGATAATATTGTTTACAACGGTTCGTTGGAAACCCAAAATTACAACGGCACAAAACCGGACGGATGGAACACCAACCGTTACGGCTCAAATACCGCCGTGTTCAGTTATAAATCTGGCTACGGCATAAACGGCTCTAAGGGGGCCAAAGTTGAAGTGACGGATTATGTTTCCGGCGACGCCAAGTGGTATTCTCCGGAAATAAACGTTTCCGGCGGCGAAGAATATTTGTTTTCTGATTATTATATGTCGTCTGCTTCCAGCAATACGACGATTCAGTTCAGAATGTCTGATGGGACTTTTTCTTATATTGGTTTGATGAATTATGTACCGTCGTCCAAGTGGAAGAAAGCCGAATCTTCTTTCATTGTTCCGGAAGGCGCCGCGGCTATGATTCTTTTTCATACCATAAAAGGAAACGGTTATCTTATTACCGACAATTATTCGGTAAAAAAACTTCCTTCCGGAAAGTTCAGCGAAGGAATGGTGACGTTTAATTTTGACGACGGATTTTACAGCATATACGAGAACGCGTTGCCGATTCTTGACGCGGCTGGCATAAAAAGCAGCCAATATTTGGTCAGTGGTTTTTTTACGGATTCATTTTACGTAAATCCGGAAGAAACGATGAATATGTTTAACGCCGGACATGAGATAGGTTCGCACACTATAAACCATGTTCGGCTTACCGATTTAAGCGAAGAAGAAATGAGAAATGAAATTTTCACTTCAAAGGCGGAAATAGAAGCTGTCGGCGTGCCTGCGGTTAAAACCTTCGTCTATCCTTTCGGCGCTTTCAACGATGACGTAAGGCAAGCGGTGATTGACGCCGGGTACATCGGAGCCAGAAGCGTCTTTGCCGGATATAACACTAAAAATTCCGACAAATTTTCGTTGAAAGACCAGCATGTTGAGTCAGATGTTACGGTTGAACAGATAAAATCTTACATAGACAGGGCGGTGGCCGACAGAACCTGGCTTATCTTGGAGCTTCACGCCACCGATTATACTGGCGACAAGTATAGCAACACGCCGGAAACTCTTCAGGCGGTGGTTGATTATCTTATTCAGAACAATGTCAAGGTTGTTACCACAGAGGAAGGTATAGCTCTGATGGGCCAATAGTGGTAAAATAACAAACTGTATGAAGAAAAAATATTGGGCGATTTTATTTATCGCAATAATCGTTGGAGGTTTTTTTGTTTATAAAAACTTTACGGCGATTGAAAAATTTTTCGTTAATCTGGCCATCAGTTTTGACGGTCAGTTGGCTTCGGTGGCGGCCATTGTCAATTCGCCTTTTTACTACACTTTTAAGGTTGACGGCACGCTGGCGGAAGCCGGCAGCATGAATGACAGCTCCAGCCCGTACTTTTGGCTCAACTCCGGCGCTTACTTTTACCTTAAAAACGGAATAGGCAAAACCGTGCAGGGAGATCTTTCGCAATATTCCAAATGGCGTTTGGCTTATTCTTTATCCAATCCGGTTGATACCGACAACGGCTATCATCCGCAAAATATTCTAAGACTGGTCACCAGAAGCAAATGGCAAAATTTTACGCAGGAAATGTATTTCAAAATAAACAAAGACCAATTAAGCGCCAGCCCCAACCGCAACGAATCAAACGGTTTGTTGCTTTTTAACCGCTATCAGAACAGCGACAATCTTTACTACGCCGGAATAAGAGTGGACGGAGCTGTTGTTATTAAGAAAAAAATAAACGGCAAATATTACACGATGGCTTACAAATCTTTTGTCAGCGGTTCCAAATACGATAAAACCGTCAATCCGAATCTTTTGCCAAAAAATGTTTGGGTGGGGTTAAAAAGCGAGGTAAAAAATAATCCGGACGGCACGGTTTCCGTAAGACTTTTTGTGGATAACGGCAAAACCGGAAACTGGATTTTGGCGGCAGAGGCCAAAGACGACGGAAAAACTTACGGCGGCGCGCCGATAACAGCCTCCGGCTACGGCGGCGTCCGCACCGACTTTATGGACGTGGAGTTTGACGACTACAGAATGACGAAGATATAAAATTAATCCTAAAAACTATCGCCAAAAGCAGTAGTTTTTTTCACCTTGTTTTTATGGCATAATAAATTTATGATTTACGACGAAAGAAGGGAAAAAGAAAAGTTGGCAAAAGAGGCGGAAAGAGAAAAGGCGGCGGCGGAGGCCAAAATAAAACTGGAACAGGAAAACCGGCGCAAGCTCAAAATCGCCGAAACAAAAAGAAAGGTTGATGAGAAAAAAAAGGAAATTTTCCGTCTAAAAGATAAACTGCGCCAGAAAGAAAACGATTTAAATAAAAACAAACTTTTAAAACGGCAGGCGGCGGAAGAAAAGGCAAGACTGGAAACCGCCTTGAAAAGCGAACAGGAAAAGTCCGAAGAAGACCAAAGACAGCGGCTGGTGGAGCGCAAAAAAAGAGAGCTGGATGAGCTGGAAACAAAAACCAGAAAGACCAAAGAAGAAAAAGAGAACCAGGAAGAATTGGCAGAAAAGAAAACGGCGACACTGGCGGAAAAAGTTGCTCAAGAAAAAGCGATTTTGGCGGGAATAACCGGAAGGGAAGAACAACTGAAAGCGCAGATTGATAGGCTCAACGCCCAGTTGAGAAGCCTGGAAAATCAAAAATCGGCGGAGGAGGAAGAACTTAAGAGGTTGTCGTCCGAGCAGGGCGAAGCCGCCCGCGCGCTTCGGACATTGGAGTCTTACGCGGCAAATCCGGAAGAAACGGCGGAGGGAATTAAAAAACACATCGGAAAATTGGAAGAAGAAATGGCCAGGGACAAGGCGAAAAACATGGCTATGGCGGAGAAAACCAAAAGCGCTCTGGCGCTGAAAGAAAAAGAAATAAAAAATATTGATTACGCGATAAGCCGGATTGAAAAAGAAATATCAGGACTTGCAAAAGAGATTAAAGATTCGGAGGTGGCGCTTCTCAAACAGGAGCAGGAGTTAAGAGCGGTTTAAAAATGTGGTAATATATTAGAAACAAATTTTAATTTTTTCACCAAAAACATGCTTCAAAGTTTAACGCCCGCCCTGCCCGTAATATTTATAATTTTAATGTTGCCCGGCCTGCTGTTCTCGCTGGTGCCGATGATGCCCGCCTTCCCGTATATGTTTTTACTGGCGGCGATTTTCGGCTTTGTGGATAAGTTTATCCGAATAACGGGGACGGAGTTGGCGATTTTGGGCGGAATCTTCGGCGCTTCGCTTATCGTTGATTACACAGCCGGAATAATCGGCGCCAAATACGGCGGCGCTTCCCGCAAAGGGATTTTCTGGGGGTTTGTCGGATTGATTTTGGGCATCTTGATAATGCCGCCTTTCGGCGGATTTCTAGGATTATTTTTGGGCGTATTTATCGCGGAATGGCTGCGCAAACATGATAAAAACAAGGCGCTGAAGGCCGCGACCGGTTCCGTCGTAGGCGCTTTTTCCGGCGTGGTTGTCAATATATTTCTGGCAATCGCTTTCGTGGCGCTGTTCGCTATTTTTATATACAGGTAAACCCCCACACCTGTTTTGGCATAGCAAAATATGAGCCGATGATTTTGCAATTACAGCCGTAGAACACTAAATACAGCGAAAGTCTAATTATATAGATAAAAATTTTTGCAAAGGCGAATAATGACAAAACAGGTGTGGGGGTAAAATAAATCAATGAGGAAAATATTGCGGAAATTATTTTTTCTCTTTTTGGCGGCTGCCGCGGGAACAGGGTTGTTTTTCCACTTCAAGCCGATGGAAAAAGGATTGAGTTTGGAAGGAGAAAAACATCTTGTTCCGGCCGCTTCCATAAAATTTCTTTCCGACGAAACTTATCTGGATGGCGGGGAAAAGAGAGTCGCGAAGCAGGAAATTTTTGCTGAAGTTTTAAAGATGATAGACGGGGCGGAAAATTACGTCCTGGTTGATATGTTTTTGTTTAACGATTTTGCCGGCAAAGAAACGGAGATTCGCCGCGAACTTTCCGAAGAATTGTCCGGAGCGCTGGCAGACAAGAAAAAAGAGAATCCGACTGCTTCCGTCGTTGTGATAACCGACCCGATAAATTCCGCCTATGGCGGGCCGGAGCCGGAACATTTCAAAAAAATGAGAGAGGCCGGGGTGGAAGTGGTGATTACCGATTTGAACAAAGTTAGAGACGGCAATCCGGCCTATTCTTCTTTTTACAGGCTGCTTTCTTTTATTCCGTGGCCGGATAAGCCGGCTAAAAACCGCTTTCCCAATCCTTTTGATTATGATAAGCCGAAAGTCCCGCTGAAATCCTATTTGTATCTTCCAAACTTCAAAGCCAATCACCGCAAGCTAATAGTCGCAGACAAAAAAGTCGCCGGCGGTTATAAAATGGTTTCTCTGATAACTTCCGCCAATCCGCACGACGCGTCCGGTTATCACGGCAACTCGGCGCTGACGGTTGAAGACGGGGTATGGAAAGACATCATAAAATCGGAAACGGCGGTGGCGAAATTTTCCGGCAAATCGATTTCGCTGCCGGCGGAAAAAATTTCCGACGCAAGCGGAGAAGTTGAGGCACAAATTCTGACAGAAGAAAAGGTAAGGAAAAAGTTGCTGGATATTCTGGCTGAAACGGTAGCGGGCGATAAAGTTGATATGGCAATGTTTTATCTCGCGGACAGAAAAATAATCAAAGCCTTGCTGGCCGCCTCGGCAAAAGGAGCGGAAATCAGATTGTTGCTGGACCCGAATAAAGACGCGTTCGGATTTAAGAAAAACGGCGTCCCTAATCGTCCGGCTGCCGCCGAACTGATTAAAAAATCAAAAGGCAAAATAAAAATAAGATGGTGCGATACCAACGGCGAACAGTGTCATAGCAAGATGGTGTTGGTGAAAAATAAAAACGGCTACCATCTTATGCTCGGCTCGGCCAATCTTACGCGTCGGAACATCGGCGATTATAATCTGGAGACGGAAGCGCTGGTAAAAAGCGACTCGCTTATTCCGGCTGTCGCCGACGCCTACGATTACTTCAACCGCGCCTGGAACAATGAGGGCGGAAAAACTTATTCCGCCGATTACGATAAATACAAAAACGAGTCATCGGTGAGCTATTTTATTTATATGGCGAGAGAAATCTCGGGCATGAGTTCATTTTAATTTAATGCGGCGGTTTGATAGAATAAAAGAATGAAGAAAATATTTATAATTTTTGCGATAACTTTGGCCGTTTTGGCCGCGGCTTATTCCTACCTTTATTTTTTTACCGAAAATTTCGTCGCCCCGGTGAGCAGTTTTGAAGATTGCGCCCGCGTCGGATATCCGGTGCAGGAAAGTTATCCGCGCCGATGCGTCGGGCCGGAGGGCAAGACTTTCACCGAAGACATCGGCAACACTTTGGAAAAGGC
>JABWAS010000028.1 GCA_013360865.1 Candidatus Paceibacter sp. | reverse complement strand
GCATAATCTAATCCTTGCTATCTTTGTGCCTTCGCTGTCTACTGAACTTTTGCCTGGAAATGAATAAATAATGGAGAACACTATGGACGAAAAACAGAAAAGGGAATATCAGACGGTTGTGCTTGCGGCATTGTTGCATGATATAGGAAAATTTTATCAAAGAGGACTGGACGAAAAAGCACGGAAATCAAGGAATCACGCTTCTTTAGGTTTGGAATGTTTTCAAAATCTTTTTGCAGAAAAGATACGGATTTTATTGGGAGAGGAAGAAAAAGAAAAAATAGCTTCCGCAATAAATACACATCATGATCATGCAGACATAATTACCCTTGCAGATGCCTTGTCTGCTGGTATGGATAGAATAAGTCTTGATGATGAAGAAAAGACTGGCGATCCTGACAAAGAACGGCTTTTATCAGTTTTTGAACAAATATCTTTGGGTAATAATACTAAAAATACAAATGATTTTGCCTACCGTCTAGAAACGCTGTCTCTTGAAAAAAGCAAGTTATTTCCAAATGATAAACTTCCCAGGCAAAGTTTGAAAGACGAATATAAAAATTTATGGGAAAGTTTTGAAAAAGAAGTTAAAAGTATTCCAACATATAGCATTTCTTCTTATCTAAATATTCTTTATTCCATCCTCCAAAAATATACCTGGTGTATTCCTAGCGCTACATACAAGGATGAACCCGATATTTCACTTTTTGACCATGCTAAAACTACTGCCGCCATTACCGGGTGCCTTTATCACTGCGAAAAAATGGATAAATCTTCTGATAATAAATTTCTCATTGTTGGAGGCGATATATCAGGCATTCAGAACTTTATTTACCGGATTACAAAGGCACAGGGAGTTAAAGGTATTTCAAAGATGCTGAGAGGACGGTCGTTTTATTTACTTTTGCTTCAGGATGTAATTGCAAGGCATATCATAGAACAGGTTAGTTTATTTAGCACAAATATCCTGTACAGTGGAGGTGGAAGGTTTGAATTGCTCCTTCCCAATACTGGAGAATCAAAACAAATATTAAAAAGTGTTCAGACCGATGTCAATAAATGGCTCTTCAAAATGTATGGTGGTGAACTGGGATTGGTGCTTGAAAGTGTTGAAGCAAATCAAGACACATTAAAAGGCTACGGCGATTTATTGTTGAAGTTAAATGATAAATTGACGATTGCCAAAAAGAAGAAATTTTTGTCTTCTTTTACAGACGCTACCTTCTGGATTGAAGAAACTTCCGACAGGAACGTAATTAAGGTCTGTAAGGCTTGTGGTATCAGTACAGTAACAAATGATGAGCCATGTGAACTTTGCAATTTACACAAAAATATAGGCAACAAGCTTCCAAATACTTCGTATCTGATTTTTAGGAACAAGGATTTGGAAAATATAGATGGTTTACCCGTTCCTTTTGGTGAGTTTGGTACAGTTTACTTGCTGGAAAACGACAAGCTGATAACCGAAAATTTGCTAAAATCGAAAAAGATTTTGGCTATCGAAAAGATAAATAAACTTGATAAGCTTCAAACTGGTTTTCGTTTCATAGGAAACACGGCACCTTTGGCAAATGCAGATTTTTCAATCGGCAACGACCCGACCGACGAAGATAAACAAGTAAAAAAAGGCAATGTCTTGAGTTTTGAAATTATAGCCGATACAAGTATTGGAGATAAACGACTTGGAATACTAAAGATGGACGTTGACCACCTTGGGCTTATCTTTACTCTTGGACTTGAGGAAGAACAACATTCCAAAAGAAAGTCCATATCAAGGATAGCTGCGTTAAGCCGTTCGATGGACATGTTTTTTGGTGGTTATCTGAATAAGATATGTAATGAAATCTTTGAACAATGGAGAAGTGAATCAAAATGGGAGCATAGAGACAAGGTAACACAGATTTTTTATACTGTTTATTCAGGCGGTGACGACCTCCTGATAATTGGTCCATGGAGTGAAATGCCAAAACTTGCACTAAAAATACAGGATGAATTCAAGGCTTATACCTGCCATAATCCCGATATAAACATTTCTGCCGGGATATTCCTCTGCAAACCCAAATATCCAATAAGCCTTGCGGCAAAGGCTGCTGGCGAACAATTGAATACTTCTAAAGATAATGGCAGAAAACGAATAACTCTCTTTGGGGATACGGTAGAATGGATTGTTAATGGTGGAGTATGTGTAAAAGAGTTGCTCGATTTTGGCGAGGATTTACACAGTTACATTAACAGTGAGAATTCCAGGAAAAAGCTGCCCAGGGGTTTTGTTCATGAATTGTTAAGAAAACACAAACAATACAAAAGTGGACAAGACCCCAATTTTATCCCTGCCATTATTTATCAGTTGGCAAGGAATGTTAAAGACGATGAACTAAGAAATAAATTAAAAGAAACACTTATTACAGATAAAAATTGTTATTTTAAACATATTCAAATACCGACAAGTTATGCCTTACTGAAATTAAGAAAGGGGGAGTAAAAAATGCCAGAAATAACTATTGATAACGTGAAGCAAAATATTCAGACTCTTAAAACATTTTCGACTATTGACCCTGAATTTTACGCAAAAGAGAATGGCGCTGCACATATAATAGCAAAAGACGTACGAGAAAAAATGAAAGTTACACAATTGCGAAAATTTTTTGGTCATATTAAACAGATACAGGCAAACTATAAAGGCAAAAAAAATGACTTTAAAGTAGAAAAAGCTGAACTCTATCTCTTAATGCCTGAACTTGCTTATGCGCTAGGGAGAAATCTCATCAGTAAAAACTTTTATGACTTGATGAAGACATGTCTCAATCCTGAAAAAATACCAACAGTTAAGGATTTTAATTGTTTTGTGGACTTTCTCTCTGCGGTACTTGCCTATCATAAAATGGAAAAGGGGGATTAGAAAATGACTGAAGAAAAGAGCAATTACGAATTTTCAGGGAAATATATTATTAAAGCAGATTTACGTTGTCTTACAGGACTTCATATTGGAGGTACTGACGAAGGTTTTGAAATTGGTGGTATGGATAATCCGGTAATCAAAGACCCGATTACAGGGTATCCGTATATTCCTGGTTCTTCTTTAAAAGGGAAAATGAGAAGTTTGTTAGAGTGGGCTAATAATAAAGTAAATTTTAAACAAGAAAATGGAAAGTGGAAAGGCAAACTATGCGAATGTGGAAATTGTGACATTTGTTTTATATATGGCTGTTCTGCTGCAACGTCAGTTAAAGAACCTACACGTCTTACAATACGTGACAGTTTTCCAAAAGGGCTGTGTGAAGATAATGGGAAGATTTTGCCAGAAGAGCAGAGGAAAGGAACAATTGAAACATGGAAAACATACCTTGGCGAAAAAATCTATACAGAAGTAAAGAGTGAAAATGTAATAGACAGGCTAACGTCGGAAGCAATGCCGCGGTCAATGGAAAGGGTGCCTGCCGATTCTGTTTTTGAAGTTGAGATGCTCTTTGACCTTTACAAGAATGACGACATTCAAAAACTGAAAAAGGTCTTTGAAGGTATGATGCTCCTTGAGGACAGTGCACTTGGTGGGAGTGGAAGCAGAGGTTCTGGTAAGGTGGTATTTGAAAATATTAAGATTATGAAACGAAGCCTGGCTTACTATACTAAAGGTGTGGATGAATTAGTAGTACCAGTGAACGATAATTGTAAAAATGCCAGAGATATTTATAAAAGTTTTGATAGTTTATTAAAAACAATAGAGGGTAAAGATGAAAAACTATCAAATAAAACTTAGTCCAGTGTCACCTTTTTCAGGATTTCCTTCATCTGATACCCTGTTCGGTGCCATTTGCTGGGGGATAAAGAGGATATATAACGAAACCAAACTTGCAACAATTTTAGAAAACTATCAGGAAAAGCCGGAATTTATACTTTCTTCTTCTTTCCCTTATATTGAATGTAATAACGACATTTTCTTTTTCCCGAAACCTACATCGCCTGGCCTTTCTGCATCTGATATTTATGAAATGGCAAAGATAAAAAAAGAAAAGGTTGAAATTATCACTAAGTATAAGAAATTTAAAAAATCTGAATACTTTTCATTTGCCCTATTTAGCAGATTTTTGAATAACGTATCAGAAAAGATATTATTTCAGGAATATCTTAATGACGAAGTGAAACTCAAAGGGAAGCTATTAATGAGCAAAAAGGAATTAGAAGGGTTCAATTTTGTAGAGAAAGAACCTTTACTGAAAAGTGAATTGGTACAAAAAAATGCTATTGATCGGCTTACCATGTCTACTGGCGAGGAGGGGCAGACCTTTTATCAGGAGGAATACTTTGCAAGTCCTGCATTTAAACTGCATTTCCTGATAAAGACGGATAATATTGAATCTTTTAAGCCAATCTTTCGCTACCTGGAAGACAAGGGTATAGGCGGCAATCGTTCAGTAGGGAAGGGAAGATTTAAGATAGAGACATTAAATACAATTTCCGTAGGAAATGATACTGCTTGTAATTTTATCACCCTTTCCCGATATATTCCTGATATTGCTGAAATAAACCCAGAGAGTAAATCCATGTTTTATGCAATATTTCCGTATCGTTCTAAAGTAGACTCTGAGGCAGAATTTAAGGGTGAGGATATCTGGAAATCAAAGGTTATATATCTGAAAGAAGGTTCTTGTTTTGAGGCTAAAGAAAGAAAACCATTCTATGGTCAATGTCCTGTAGTCAAAGAAATAGGTGGTCAAAAAATAAGGCAGTATGGATTCGCTTTTCCTGTGTTTGGCAATATTGGAGGTTCAAAATGAGACTTCAAATTAAAACTTTATCACCGGTTCATATTGGGAATGGTGAAAAATATAATGGATTGGCATATATAGCAAATAGAGAAAATGTTTTGTTATATGATTCAAATAAGATTATGGAAAATCTTACAACTCAACAAAAACAAAGATTTATGTTGTGGCTTGAACAGAACATTGGAGAAATAGAACGATTAGAAACGCAAAAAAGAAAAGAAAGAGACGAAGAGGAAAAGAGAAAAATAAACCAAACCCTTAGAGATGCACAAAAAAAGTTAAGTTTAAAAGAATTTATCGAAAATTCTATAAGAGATACGACTACAAAAAACAAGTTCAATAATAATTTCCTCTATTCTGTCAAAGCAGAAACGAAAATTTTTAGCAATGTAGATATTGACTGTTTTACCAAGCAAAACAATAAGTCATACATTCCTGGTACGGAGATAAAAGGTGGGATAAGAACTGCTGTAGCTTATCATCTCTTACAAGATGAAGGTCATTGGAGATATTTTAAAAAAGAGTTAGAAAATTTCGGGAATAACTATAGAAAAGAGTTACAACAAATATCAGGACAAAAAGGAAGATGGGTTAATGATGTAAAAAAGAAACTTACTAACGAAATGGGGAAAATAGAAGATACCTTACAAAATAAACTTTTTAGAGTCATTGACAAAAATGATGCAAAATACGACCTTCTTAAATTACTCCATATAGGAGATACAGAGTTAATAGCATCCATTAATTGTTTATTTGTCTCAAACTTTGAGGTAACGGGGATAAGCAGAGGTTTCCCCCTTTTTCAGGAACTTTGCAAAAAAGATACGGTCTTTACCTGCCAGGGTTTTAAATTAGAGAATAATAAGACAATACTTGATAAACTTGGTTTTACCCATGAACAAAAATGGGTGGTTTCAGACATAAAAAATCTATTACAGTGTTGTTATGAGTTTACAGATAGGCTTCTTTATGAAGAAATAGGCTATTTTTCAAAACTCAATAAACCAAAAATAGTTTCAATACTTCAATATATAATGCAACAAAACATCCCAACGAGTCCCATTATCCGAATAGGCAAAAACGAAGGATATCTTAGTCTCACGATAGGGTTGCTTGTTAAAGATAAAGATAAAGACCTTTATAATAATGTCTTTTGTCATGCCACGAAAAACACAAGCTACAGCGGTAATTTCCTAAAGACACGGCGTATTGTAAACTTATCAAATAACGAGCAGGATACTTTGGGATGGGTAAAATTGATAATAGAAAATTAACAAAATAAAAAAGAAACTCAATTTTGAGGAAATATCTGCAAAAACTAGAAAAGTTATTAAAAGGCGAAGGCTCAAACATGAGGTTGTTGAGGAAGCTATACATAGCGACATAAGTTTACAACTGTCTGTCATTCCGGGCTTGACCCTGAATCCAGTGCTTTTCTGGATTCCCGCTTCCGCGGGAATGACATATTCGTATCTGATTAATGACGCTGTGTATAAACAGTGGGCAAGGAAACAGGTACATTAAAAAATCATGGAAGGAAAAGACAAGCCTCCAAAATTCCTAGATCATGCAACTACTACCTGGCTTGCCTCTGAATCAGGTAATCCCGCCTCAAATAACGGACTTGTCCCTTTCGGCTGGGCAGTAATGGAGATTATATCCTGAAACTTTATGAAGCTGGAAAACGAACTAAAGCACTTAAAAAATCATTAATGGATTCGAAAACGACAAGGAATGAATTCTGCACGGACAAACGATCCCAGTTCAAGACATCCTGGGACATGGTTTGTCCGTGCCACCCGTTTACATGTTTAATTTTGTTTTTCAATGATTAGTGAGATATATCCATGGTTACGGTCTCAGATGAAATATTAGAAAAGCTTAAAAGATTCCTCAGTATGCTCTCTGTCAGCGGATTGCACATAGAGAGGGCAATACTCTTTGGTTCATATGCAAAAGGAACTGCAAGTAGATGGAGTGATATTGATATTGCTCTGGTTTCAAAGGACTTTACCGGAGTGGGAATTTACGACAGGAAA
>JABWAS010000027.1 GCA_013360865.1 Candidatus Paceibacter sp. | reverse complement strand
CAATTTTCAAAAAATCAATTTTCAGTGAATTTATAAATTTTTAAATTTTCAACTGAAAATTGGAAATTGTAAATTGGAAAATTTTTTAAGAGATGGTTCCTCAAAAAGTTTTTTTTACTAAAGGCGTGGGCAGGCACAAAGACTATCTTCAGTCCTTTGAGTTGGCTCTGCGCGACGCGGGCATAGAGACCCAAAACTTGGTCACCGTGTCCAGTATTTTTCCTCCCGGGTGCAAACGCATATCCAAGGAAGAGGGGGTTAAGTATATGAAGGCCGGTTCAATCCGGTTTTGCGTTATGAGCCGCAACGCCACCAACGAGCCCAATCGGCTCATCGCCGCTTCCGTCGGCTTGGCGATACCTAAAGACAGCAATCAATACGGCTATCTTAGCGAGCACCATTCTTTCGGCGACACGGAAGAAAGGGCGGGCGATTACGCCGAAGATTTGGCGGCCACGATGCTGGCCACTACTTTGGGCATAGAGTTTGATTCGAGCAAAGATTGGGACGAGAGGGAGAAGCAATACAAAGCCAGCGGTAAATTCATCACCACCTCCAACATCACTCAGACGGCCCAGGGGCACAAAGACGGTTTGTGGACGACAGTGCTCGCTTCCGCCGTGTTTGTTTTGGAAGGAGAACAGCCGATAGGGCACTAGGCAATAAGGTAATTGAAACAAATGACTTTTCTAATAATCTTAATTGTATTCCTGTTTATTTTGGTTTTTGTTTTATACATTAAAACCAAAGAACTCTCAAAAGAATTAAGTGTTTTAACGAGGCAGTCTGCTTATCTTGAAACAACCATAAAAGATGTTGGTATTATTTTATTTAACAAAGATAAAGGTAAATACGGGGAGTTTGAAATTAACAAAAAACTAAAAGATTTTCTAGAATAATGTTTGTCTGCTTAATTTAAGACCGTTTCGTTCCGAACAAAACGGAGGGAGTGGGACTCGAACCCACAAGCCCCGTGAGGGGCTCCAGTTTTCAAGACTGGTGGAATAACCAATTATCCGATCCCTCCAAATTTGATAAATCTGTCCAGGTGCTTTTTGTTGCTCGTCCCGACCGTGCTGAAATATTTTTCAATATCTTCGCGTTTTTCCAGGTTTACACTACGATTATTGCGTATTTTTGGGGAAAAGCCAAGCTCTTTTGTTGTTTCCATGGCAAACAAAAGCAAGGGCTTTGAATGGTTTACAAACGATAATCTTGGATAGCAATATGTTTTTTTGTTTATGCGGTGGCACTCGTTGAATATACAGCCGTCGGTGTCCATCAGACCTCTCAAACAACATTTTTTAAAACCGGTATCCTTCTTTATCCATAAAGGAACATCGACTTGATTTTTAACCTTGTTGCCGGTTTTGATTCCCATTGAAATTAAAAAATCAACCAAATTCGTGCTTGATACGACAATATTTATCACGAATGCGTCTTTTCTTTCATAAACACTCGGTTTTATTTTTAAAACTTTTTCTATTAAATTAGCCACAAAACGAGAATAATCTTTATCATCTTCTTTGTTTAGCGTGATTGTCACTTGTCTTTTGTTTATTCCACCGTCGCCTAAGATAATTCCGATAAGCTCTGACAGTGATTCATTTTTATTCGGGGTATTAAAAATTTTTCTGTGAAAATTTTTCGGCAGACTCTCTTTCCCTGTTTTTTCATACCACTCTCTCCACTTTGCTTTCCTGTTTTCGAGGTTTCCGCCCACAATGCCGTATTTTTTATATACTTTTCTGCCTGCTATTTTCCCCGCTTTAACAGTCCACCAAAAAGGTTCTTTTGTTTTTATATTTTCGGGAATTTTAATTTTTGCCAGACCGCACATTTTTTCTAAAACCAACAATGATATTGGACGCTTTTCATTTTTCCAGTCTGTTAATGTTCTTTGGCTTATTTTGATAATGGAGGAAAAGTCGCTCCAAGAAACTTTTAAGGCAGTCTTGATTTCCAATAAAAATTCTTTTTGCTTTCCCTCGGGGAATATAACCCTTTTGCTGGCCACTGAATTTAACGATTCGGACATACTTCCATTATAACAAATATCGCAAAAGCAAGGAAGCAGGTACAAAAAAGCCACCCTTTCCAGGTGGCTTTTAAAAAAACAACAAACTTTTGTTTATTTCAAATGTTTTCCTTTCTTGATGCACTTGGCGCAGATTTTTTGCCTGTTGCCGTCGGGAAAAGTCGCCCATTGGAGATTGGGGTAGCGCCTGGTTTTGCCTGTCGGATTGTATTTGCCTCGCAAAAGGTTTCTCTTGTCGGCCATTATCGTTCCTTTGCCGCAGGTTGGACACTGTTTCATAAAAATATGTTTTAATATATAATAAACAGTTGAAACTTTCAAGTCATTATGCCCGGCAGGACAAATTCGAATATGTTCTTCTATGTGTACGCTTTGAGAAGTTTAAGGGATGGGAAGATGTATATTGGTTATACAAACAACCTAAGAAGAAGGTTGGAAGAACATAATTCGGGTGAAAATATTTCTACAAAACCAAGAAGGCCGCTGAAACTTATTTACTATGAAGCGTGCGTTTGTGAAAGCGATGCCAGAAGGAGAGAGAAATATTTTAAAGTTACCGGGGGTCGTAGATTTTTAGCAAAGAGATTAAAAGATTATCTTCGAATTAATTCGAATTTGTACTAACCGGGATGCAAGGGGTAAATTTTATATTCAGCATCGCTATTCTCATACTTTCCGTGGTCGTGCACGAAGTTTCGCACGGCTTTGCCGCCTACGCCATGGGCGACTCCACCGCCAAAAGGGCGGGGAGACTTTCCATGAATCCGCTCAAACACCTTGATTTAATGGGGTCGTTTGTGATTCCCTTAATGTTGATTATCGCGCGTTCCCCGTTGCTGTTCGGCTGGGCCAAGCCGGTGCCTTACAATCCTTACAATCTCAAAAACCCAAAATGGGGTCCGGCCATCGTGGCCGCCTCCGGGCCGGCTTCAAACTTTCTGGTGGCGGCGATTTTCGCTTTGGTGGCGTATTTTTTGCCGATAGACTCCGCCGCGAAAGCGGAAACGGCCTTAGGCGCGGTTTCCAATATCGCCGTGGGCGGGCAGGGTTATCTTATTTCGCTGTATTATTTCTCCGCCGTGGTCGTCTGGATAAATGTTTTTCTTGGAATCTTCAACCTTATTCCCATTCCGCCGCTGGACGGCTCCAAGGTCTTGTTTACCTTTCTTCCTTACAGGCTGAACAATATTCAGGAATTCATGGAGAAGTACGGCTTCTTCATCCTTTTGTTCTTTTTGCTCTTTCTCTCCGATCTTTTGCTGCCGGTCGTGTTCTTTATTTACAGAATCTTGCTGGGGTAAAACCCAATAAGGACTTGCGGAAAAATTTTTTTCTGCTAATCTACCTTTCGTGGCAACGATAAATCAACTAATCAAGAAAGGCCGCAAGAAGATAAAAGCCAAGAGCCGCTCGGTGGCTCTTGCTCACGGTTTTAATTCTTTAAGGAACCGGCCTGTTCCGTTCGCTTCGCCGTTTAAGAGAGGAATCTGCCTGAAGGTGACGACCACCACTCCCAAGAAACCAAACTCGGCTTTGCGAAAAGTGGCCAGGGTGAGATTGACCAACGGCATGGAAGTGACGGCCTATATCCCCGGCGAAGGGCATAATTTGCAGGAGCACTCCGTGGTGGTTATCAGAGGCGGCAGGGTTAAAGACTTGCCCGGTGTCAGATATCATATAGTGAGAGGCATGCTGGACACCGCCGGCGTGGAAAACAGGAAACAACAGAGAAGCAAATACGGAGCTAAAAGACCGAAATAAGAAATAAGCACGAAATCCGAAACACGAAGCACGAAGCACGAAACAATATCTAAATTCTAAATAATAAAATTAAAAACAGTTTAGAATTTGGAATTTAAAAAATTAAAATTTGTTTCGAGTTTCGATATTCGGATTTCGAATTTCATTTAATATATGCGAAGAAAAGTTTCAACAAAAAGAAAAATAAACCCGGATGTCGCGTACAACTCCATAAAAGTGGAGAAGTTTATCAACTATATTATGAAGGAGGGGAAGAAGTCCGTGGCCAGAAAGGTGATGTACGACACGATGGAGGAAATCAAGAAGAAAACCAAGACGGAAAATCCTTTGGTTGTTTTTGACGCGGCTATCAAAAATTCTTCTCCCGATTTGGAAGTCCGATCAAGAAGAATCGGCGGCGCCAACTACCAGGTGCCCCGCGAGGTGCGGCCGGAAAGGAAACTGGCTTTGTCCATGAGGTGGATTTTGGACGGCGCAAGGAGCAAAAAAGGTCAAAATATGGCGGTCAGGCTGGCCGACGAGCTCATCGCCGCTTCCAAAAACGAAGGATACGCCGCCAAAAAGAAAGAAAACACCCATAAGATGGCCGAAGCCAACAAAGCATTCGCTCACTTTGCATGGTAATGGCTTGGCCCATATTTGACGAGTCCCGCTAGTTCGGGACGAAGTAAAATATGGCTGCCAAACATTACCCGCCTAAGTTTTTAGGCGGATTGACAAAAAAAGGTTTACAAGCGTTAAAAAGTCAGTAGTATATTAGAATTATATTTAAATAAAAACTTGGGCGGGTGCGCAATTTTACAGTTGCTCGCTTCGCTCGCAAGTAAAATTGGCATGCGTGATTATCCTATAGAAAAAACAAGAGACATCGGCATTATCGCCCACATAGACGCGGGCAAGACAACTTTCTCGGAAAGGGTGCTTTTTTACACCGGCGTTTCCCATAAAATCGGCGAAGTGCACGAAGGCGAGGCCGTCATGGACTGGATGGAGCAGGAAAGGGAAAGAGGCATTACCATCACCGCCGCCGCCACGACCTGTTTCTGGACGCCCACTTACCAAAAAGGCGACAAAAGCGCCGAGCACAGGATAAACCTCATAGACACTCCGGGACACGTTGACTTCACCGTGGAGGTGGAGAGGTCTTTGCGCGTGCTGGATGGCGCGGTTGTCGTGTTTGACGGAGTCAACGGCGTGGAGCCGCAGTCGGAAACAGTCTGGAGGCAGGCCGACAAGTACAAGGTGCCAAGACTTTGCTTCGTCAACAAACTGGACCGGACCGGCGCCAGTTTTGAATACAGCTTCAAAACAATATTGGAAAGGCTTACTCCCAACGCCGTCAGAATGCAGCTTCCCGTCGGTTTGGAAGACGAGTTTAGAGGACTAATAAACCTTTTAGACAGAAAGGCCTATAAATTTGAAGGCGAGCACGGCGAACAAATAATAGAAATTGAAATTCCGGAGGATATGAAAGCGGACGTGGAGAAATACCGCGCCGAACTGGTGGAAAAAATAGTGGAAGGCGAAGACGCGTTGATGGAGAAATATCTGGCCGGGGAGGAAATAGCGGCGGACGACCTGAAAAAGGCTTTGAGAAGGGCAGTCATTTCTTACAGAATAATCCCTGTTTTTTGCGGTTCCGCCTTAAAAAACAAAGGCGTCCAGTTCGTGCTTAACGCCGTGACGGAATATTTGCCGTCGCCTGCCGATTTGCCGCCGGTAAAAGCTATTGACGCCAAAACCAACGGCGAAATTATAGTTCATGCCAAAGATGAAGAACCTCTGGTGGCGCTGGCCTTCAAGCTGCAAAACGACCCGTTCGTCGGCCAGCTTGTTTACTTCCGCGTTTATTCCGGAGTTTTGCAGGCCGGCTCATATATCTTTAACTCCACCACCGGCAATAAAGAAAGAGTGGGACGTATTTTGAGAATGCACGCCAACTCAAGGGAAGAAATAAAAGAAGTGCACGCCGGAGAAATCGCCGCTTTGGTCGGGTTGAAGGGGACGAAAACCGGCAACACGCTTTGCGACCCGGACAGGCCGGTCATCTTGGAAAGCATAAAATTCCCCGAACCGGTCATCTCTTTGCGCGTTGAGCCGAAAACCAAACAGGACCAGGAGAGAATGGGCATCGCCTTGCGCGCGCTTTCCGACGAAGACCCGACGTTTCGGATAAAATCAGACCAGGAAACGATGGAAACCATTATCTCCGGAATGGGCGAATTGCACCTGGACATCCTTGTGGACAGAATGAGAAGGGAATTCAAAGTGGAGGTCAACACCGGCCGGCCGCAGGTGGCTTACAAGGAAACCATAGCGGGAGAATCGGAGGCGGAAGGCAAATACATCAGGCAATCCGGCGGACGCGGCCAATACGGCCACGCCAAAATCAGGGTTGCCCCGCTGGAAAGGGGCAAGGGTTTTGAATTCATCAACTCCATCAAAGGCGGCGCCGTACCCCAGGAATTTATTACTCCGATTGAGAAAGGCATCAAAGAGGCGATGGAGAAAGGAGTGGTGGCCGGTTTCCCGCTGGTGGATATGTCGGTGGAGCTTTACGACGGCTCGTATCATGAGGTGGACTCTTCGGAAGCGGCCTTCAAAATCGCCGGCTCGATGGCCTTGCAGGACGCGGTCAAGCGCGCCCGGCCGGTTATTCTTGAACCGGTAATGAAGGTGGAAGTCATGGTGCCGGAGAAATTTTTAGGCGACGTGACAGGCAATCTCAATTCTAAGAGAGGTCAGATAGAAAATATGGGCGAGCGGGGCGGTTTGCGGGTTATAAACGCCAAAGTTCCGCTTTCGGAAATGTTCGGCTATGTGACGACCCTGCGCTCTATGACGGAAGGCCGGGGCAATTCCACCATGGAATTTGACCACTACGCCGTCGCGCCCAAAAACGTAGAACAGCTTATAATAGAAGGAAAAAAATAGACATGGAAAGAGAAACTCCTAAAACTGAAACTCAAGAAGAAATTGAGAGCGACGAACTTTTGTCCGAAAAGGCTCTTGAAGACGACTTGGAACTGGACGAAGAAGTGGAAAA
>JABWAS010000026.1 GCA_013360865.1 Candidatus Paceibacter sp. | reverse complement strand
TTTTTGCGGCATAAGGAAAATTGCTTTGTGGATAAAAAGCGGTAGAATTACGGCATGAAAAAATCCAAAGCCGAGAAAGCGGAATGGGACTTGTCTTCCTTGTTGACGGGCGACAACGATCCGGAAGCGGCAAAAAAGAGGAAAAGGGTGGAGGAAGAAAATCGCAAGTTTGCCAACAAGTGGAAAAACAGAGCGGATTATTTGGAAAACCCGGCGATATTGAAAGAAGCGCTGGACGAGTACGAGAAACTCAACCGTTTTTACGGCACTTCCGGCGACGAGGGTTTGTATTTTTACCTGCGTACGCAGCAAGACTCCGCCAGCCCGAAGTTGAAGGCGAAATTCAACGATATTCAGGATTTTGAAATAAAATTAAAAAACGAAATAAATTTTTTTGAGCACGGCATCGCCAGGATAGCTTCTGAAAACCAAGAGAAATTTTTGTCCTACGGCGGACTCGCGCCTTACCGACATTTTTTGGAAAAACTGTTCGCCCAAGCCCGATACCTGCTTAGCGACGAGGAAGAAAAAATTTTAAACCTGAAACATCCGACCTCTCACGCCAACTGGGTTAAAATGACCTCCGGCTTTTTGGCCAAAGAAGAAAGAGAGATTTTAACGGAGAAAGGGAAGAAAGAGAGAAAGCCGTTTGGCGAGATAATGAACTTGTTGGACCATAAAGATAAAAAAACAAGAGATTCGGCCGCCGCGGCCATTAACGACATTCTGGCCAAAAACGCCGACGTGGCCGAAGCGGAAATAAACTCAATACTGGCCAACAAAAAAATCAACGACGAGTTGAGAAAAATGCCACGGCCAGATCTGGCCAGACACATTGACGACGACGTTGAAAGCGGGACTGTTGACGCTTTGACGGAAGCGGTCTCCGAGAAATTCAAGATTTCCAAAAAATATTACGACCTCAAGGCAAAATTGATGGGCGTTAAAAAGCTGGAATATCACGAGCGCAACGTGGAGTATGGAAAGCTGGACAAGCGCTATTCTTACGAACAGGCCGTCGGGTTCGTCCGCGAAGTTTTTTCTCAAATAGACGAAAAGTTCTCCAAAATTCTGGACGACTTCGTAAATAACGGCCGCGTTGATGTTTACCCGAAAAAAGGCAAAAGAAGCGGCGCTTTTTGCATGACAGGACTTCCTTCCCAGCCGGTTTACGTTTTTCTAAATTTTTCGGGCGATTTAAAGGACGTGGAAACAATCGCCCACGAGTTCGGCCACGCCATAAACAGCGAATTGCAGAAGGAAAAACAAAATTCCCTGAACTTCGGCACGCCGCTTTCCACCGCCGAGGTGGCCAGCACCTTTATGGAAGATTTTGTTTTGGAGGAAATAACGCGGAACGCCGACGACGAAACAAGACTGGCGATAATGATGGCCAAGCTCAACGGCGACATCAGTACGATTTTCAGACAGGTAGCTTGCTATTCGTTTGAGAAAGAACTGCACAACGAATTCCGACGGAAAGGTTATTTGTCTAAAGAAGATATCGGCCAGTTATTCCAAAAGCACATGAAGGCCTATATGGGTCCGTTCGTGACGCAATCGCCCGGGACCGAAAATTGGTGGATTTACTGGAGCCACATCAGAAGCTTTTTCTACAACTACTCTTACGCCAGCGGGTTGCTTATCTCCAAGGCCATGCAAAATTACTACAAAAAAGACAGTAGTTTTATCGGCAAGGTCAAAGATTTTCTTTCCGCCGGCTGTTCCGATTCGCCCAAAAATTTGTTTAAAAATATGGGCATAAATATCAGCGACAAAAAATTCTGGGAAGACGGCCTGGCGCAAGTGGAAAGTCTGCTCAAAGAAACCCAAAAGCTGGCCAAGAAACTGAGAAAAATTTAACTTAAAAAATGGTAAACAAAAAACTGCTGGAGCATAAAAACGTGTACCATTTATTATTATTTATTTTTTATGTCCTTAAGAAATTTTTGTCCAATCAATCGGAATTTGGCCGGCCTTAATTAAATACTCGTTGGTTTTGGAGAAATGTTTGCAGTTGAAGAAGCCGCCGTCGGCGGAGTAGGGGGAAGGGTGGGCGGCTTTTAAAATCAGATGTTTTTTCGCGTTTATCAGATTTTCTTTTTCCTGGGCGAATTTGCCCCAGAGCAGAAATACGATGTGCTCTCTTTTGTCCGACAAGGCTTTGATGGCGGCGTCGGTCAGTTTTTCCCAGCCGATATTTCGGTGCGAGGCGGGAGTATTGGCTCGCACGGTCAGAATAGCGTTAAGCAGTAGCACTCCCTGCCTGGACCAGCCTTCCAGATTGCCGGTTTTGGGCATTTTTACGCCCAGGTCGGATTCTATTTCTTTGAAAATATTTATCAGCGACGGCGGCGGTTTGATTCCATTGGGCACGGAAAAAGAAAGTCCGTGCGCTTGCCCGCGGCCGTGGTATGGGTCCTGGCCTAAAATCACCACTTTGACTTTATCAAACGGCGTAAGGTTAAAAGCGTCAAAAATCTGTTTGGCCGGCGGATACAAAACTATTCCTTGTTTCATCTCCTCCATCAATTTTTTCTTCAGCTCCTTCATATACTCCGCGCCGAATTCATTGGCCAGAGCTTTCTTCCAGCTTTCTTCCATTTGAGGATTTATTGTTATTTCTTCCGGCATAAATCAAATTTCTACTAAACCTAGACTTATTTTAAGCGCCTCGTTGATATGTTTAATTGCAGCTTCGTTCAGTCTGCCTATTTTTAATACTAAACGTTGCTTGTCAATAGTTCTGATTTGGTTTAACAGAACAAGCGAATCATTTTTTAAACCAATACTTGAAGATTTTTTAATCAAGACTTCAGTCGGGTAAATTTTGTCGTCTTTGTTTAAAGAGGTAACCGCCGTGACTATAGTCACCGGGCTGTATTCGTTTGCCACGTTGTTTTGCAAGATCACGGCTGGCCTGGTCTTTTTTATTTCCGAACCGAGAGCCGGTTCAAAATTTACCAAGTATATTTCTCCCCGTTTTGGCGTTATTCGCTTTTTTGCCATACTTCGTTTTCTAAGGCAAACCAGTCTTTGGCCAGATCTAAGTCCCTGCGGGATCTTTTCATCGCGCCTTCCTGCAATTTTTTCCGCAGAGCGGTTTGACCAATTTTTTTGACATAAAAATTCACAGCTTCGTTAATAAGAGAGCTGCGTCTGCCTTTCGGGGCCAAACGGTCAATGGTTTTTATAGTCTGGTTGGGCAGGGTAATGTTTATCCTTTCAAAGTTTTTAAACGCGGTTTTCATAAATTTATGATACACATCTATAATGTGTATGTCAAATTTATTTAACCTAAGCCGCCTGTTTGACGGCTTTATCGTCCTCCCGCAGAAACTTTTCCAGATTTTCCCTGACTTTTTTGTGCCAGACTGATTCGCCGTTTTCGTCGTCGTGGGCGCTGGTAAGCTTAATATCCTGGTTCAAGTAAAATTCCACGATTTTTTTAACGCGACTCTGCCATTCTTTCCATGTAATATTTTGACCGCTTAGCATCTCCGTTTCCAGTTTGAGTTTTACGGCGTTTGTCAGAAACGTTTCGTAGTCTTTCGCTATTCCGGCCAGATCGGCCGCCCGGACCGCTTTTTCTTCGTTGGTTACGAATTGTCTATCGCGATGAGTGGCCCAAATGGCGCTTTGGACTCGGGAAATTGTTTCTTCGTCCTCGCCGAACTTTTTCAAAATTTCACCGGCAAGATGAGCGGAATACTCCTCCTTGCAAGAAAATCCTTTCTCTTTGTGATTTTCGTGCCAACCGGCATCGTGGAGAAAGTCGGCATAATAAACAACCTTATCGTCTATGGATATCCCTTCTTTGCGGCAGTTTGCCACAATTATTCTGCCGTCGTTCATTGATTCTTTGGCGTGGCCAAAGTTATGATAGGGAAAAGCGTCGCTGTAAAATTTTTCCACCCTCTTTTCAAACTCCGGGTTCTCAAAGAATTTCAGCTGTTCTTTCTGCGTATCAATTTTATTTTCAAAATTTTGCTTCATGAAAATATTTACGGCCAATTTCAATCATATTCTAGGCGGAAATTTTGCTAAAACAAACTGTTCAAAATTTTCAGCTTCCTTATGCGTGCGATTGGAATATTCTTGGTAAAATTCAAAAATTAAATCTCGCAATGGGTTTTTCTCAAATTTTTCAAAATATTCCTGAGATTTGTTTTTGAAATCGTCAATAGTGTTTATTCCAAATTGCTCAAGTCTTGCTTTCAAGCTTATGCTTTCCAGCAAAAATTTCTGGAATTGATCCTCGGTTGTTCCAGAAATTTTTTGCACAAAATCTTCATAGGTTTGCGGTTTCTCACCTCGTTTAAAAACATCGTTGTAAGTTCTTATAAATTCTTCGCAAAGCAAACTAAAATGTCCATCGCCGTAATCTTGTTTCAATTTTTCGTTCGCAAGTCGAGATATTTTTTCTTTTTGCTCGTCGGTTAATTGTTGAGATAATTTTTCAACAATCGGATTGATAATGCCATGAGAAAATTCATGGTCTTGATTATCAACATTATCGACATGGGAAATTATTATTTGTTCGCCCGGAAAGGCGGAAAAATTTCTGCCGGAGTTTTTCTTATAAAGCGGGTCGGTTGGAACGAAACTTAATTTTTTGACATCGGTCGTTTTAGAATACGGTTTGAAAAAATCGATAATCGATCCAATTCTTTTTCTGGTTTCTTCTATTCTTTGCAGTCGCTCATTTTTGTCTCGTTCAATTTCTACAGTAAATTTCTCCGACAATGGAGAAGCAGAAAAAGTTTGGTCAAAATTTTCCAGAAGAGCTAAAAATTTTTGACAAACTTCCTGAGGGTTTTTTACGTGTGGTTTATATTTTGCCGCCGTTTCCAAAACTTTTTCCGCTCTTTCCGGGTGCTGATAAGTAAGAGCGAGATTGTACAAAGTTTCTTCATCAACGCCTTCCTCGTAAAAATCTTTAATGGTTTTCAAGATTTCTGGATCTATAGGATTATCTCTAAAATATTCAGTTGTTTCTTTCGCCAGTGGAGTTTCGGTTTCTCCCCATTCAGGATTTTCTGCTTTCAGCAGCAAGGAAAAAAGTTGTGCCCCTCTTTCTTCTTGCACAACAATTTCCGGCGTTTTCATAACCTCAAAGCCGTGTTCCTTTTTCTCAGGTTCTTTTGGTTTTTCCATACTAGGATAAAATTTTGTTTCAAAAAAATGGTACTTATTTCAATCTTTTCACAAGTTCTTCCGGCGAGGAAATTATTTCTCTGAACAAAACATGGCGGCATAATTATTCGTCGCCACTTAACGCATAAATCGGTTTTCCGGCGGCTACGGCGTAACCAATCTCCAGGGTCGTGCTATTTCCGGAGTAACCGTCTTTGTTATAGACAAAAACGACATCGGTCATTTGAATTTTGTAAAAATGGTCGTGAGTTAAACCAAGCAATACAAACTTTTTGTAATCATTAGACATGTTTTCCCATTCATCTTGGCCGGAGTGCAAATATGGTTCAAAAACAACAACCCCGAGTTCTTTTAATCTCTTTCCAAATTCGCGTATCTCCGGTTTGAAGCGGCGACTGCCGCAAAGAACGACTGTTTTCATGGTTTTATTTTACACTAATCGTTTTTTAGCAAAAGCATATCCCGAACTTGTTTTAGTGTGCTTGCGCCGCTAATTTCTGTTGCAAGCGGAACGAAGTGGTGGACCTAGGGAGAATCGAACTCCCGCCTCGGCAATGCGAATGCCGCGTTATGCCACTTAACTATAGGCCCGTTTTTAACGCCTTTACTTTAGCTTATTTTTTAGAAATTTTAAAGGGAGCCGGAGCTCCCTTAAGTTCGCTGTTTGCCAAAAGCCGTTCTGTTACTTATTCGCCCGTTCCACGTATTCTCTGGATTGAGTGTTGACGACGATAACATCGCCTTCGTTGATGAAAAGGGGAGTGTTGATGGCGGCGCCTGTTTCCACTTTAACCTGTTTGCTTCCGCCTTGGGCGGTGTTGCCCTTGGTGGAAGGCGGCGCTTCCACGACTTTGAGCTCCACTTTAATTGGCAGTTCAATGGCGATTGTTTTCTCGTTGAATATTTTCGCGCTCACAACGGTGTTGGCTTTCATCAAGTCAACATAGTGTTCCACCAAGGCCGGCTCCAGCTTGAACCGCGCGGACGGATTATCCGTTTCGCAAAACCAGTGCTCGCCGCGGTGACTGTAAAGGTATTTTATCTGTTTGGTTTCAATTTCCGCCTCTTCAAACTTGTCCGACGGCTGGAAGGTCTTTTCCAGTACCTTGCCGCTGATGATATTTTTCATTTTAACCTGCGTTACAGGCTTTCTTTGCTGCATGCGCAGAAAATTAAACTCCACCACGACGTAGGGTTGTTCTTCAAAAACTATTATTTTTCCGGGCTTTAATTCGTTATAATTAAGCATATTTGATACCAGACATCCTAGAACGAAACCTTTATAAAATCAAGATGGTTGTATCTGGCAGATGGTACCCGTGGCAGAACGGGTGTAAAATACAAAAAAGCGAGAAGCGATGCCAGCGATGCCAGCGATGTCACGGAGAGTTATAAGTTTAAGATTTCATAATCACTCAAACAAATGCTTCAAAAAAACAAGGAAAACGAACGCGAGCTTTTGGAGTCGCGGCGCTTGGACAAGGAAACAAGCAGCGACGAAGAAGTTTTGGCCGCTTCGGTGAGTAATCCATCGGCTTTCGCCATTTTGGTGGACAGGCACCAGTCTTCTTTTATAAGAGCGGCGATGAAGGTGGTCAGGCAGAATGAGAACGCGCAGGACGTGGTGCAGGAAACGTTCATAAAAATATACCGCAACGCCGGAAAGTTCCGTAAAATGGAAGGGGCGGAATTCAAAAGCTGGGCGTATAAGATACTTTTAAACACCGCCTTCAACCACTATAAGAAAATGAAGAAGGAGTATGCCAGAAACGAGCAACTCAATCCGGTTTACCATGAGTAAAGAGCGATTTGGAAAGAAAACTTGACCGTAAGGGACTGGTCGCCAAAGTGTTGGTAAAACTGCCGCGTCACCTGGGCGGAGTTTTAAAAAAGTTTTATCTGGAGGACAAGTCGCAGGCGCGGATAGCGGAGGAAGAGGGGGTGAGCATAACGGCGGTGAAGATGAGACTGTTCCGGGCGAAGAAAGAGTTCAAGCGGATCGCGTTTACGGAAGAAAGTTTTTCCGCGGCGATGATTTGAGGGGTTAAGCGGGCGGCATGGGATAAACAAAAAACCGTGATAAAATAAAAAAGTGGTAAGCGAAAAAAATTATAAAAATAATTTTAAAAATTTAAACTTTAAAAACAAAAACAACAATTTGGATATGTTAAACACGGAATCGGGAAAATTTATAAACGGGGAACTTGATCTTGATATGGAAAGGCTGAAGAAGAGGGTAATGAGGAAAGTTTACCTGATCTGGTTTGTCCGTTCGGAATATATGCTGGTTGCCGTGTTGGGCGGCGTGTTCGGGGTCGCTTCCGCTTATATTTCCGTCGCTGACGTGTACAAGAACACGTTGCACAGCCCGTCTCTTTTCGGGGCATTTGGCTATCTCTTTTCCAGCTTTCTGACGGCGGATATTCTTTCCAAATTTTTGTCGGTTACGGTGACGGCGATGACGCTGTTTGTTGGGCTTGATTTTTTACGGAGAAGGAAAATCTCCGGTTTTTTGCCGTTTACGCATCTTTTTAATTAAAAACCTGCCGGCAGGCAGGTCTGATGGAGGAAAATATTATACGTTTTAAAAACCTTCCGGTTGGTCGCGGAAGGTTTTTTTTATTGATTTTTATGGTATATTTAGTTAGGCTACAAAAGCTTCGAAAACCAAATTTTGGAAAATCCTCTAGCCCCAGCCCTGCCTGCCGGCAGGCAGGCTCGCGGACTCGGCCGGCCGCCCCCGCCCAGGATTTTCAAAATTTGTTTTCTTCGCTTTGAAAAGTAAAACATGGACGAAAAGGAAATTCTAAAATTTTGGAAAGAAAATAAAATTTTTGAGAAAAGTTTGGAAAAAGATTCGCCCAAAGGCGAGTTTGTTTTCTATGACGGGCCGCCATTTGCCACCGGATTGCCTCATTACGGCAGCTTGTTGGCGTCTGTCGCCAAAGACATCTTCGGTCGTTACAAAACCATGCGCGGTTACCACGTGCGTCGCCGCTGGGGTTGGGACTGCCACGGCCTGCCCATTGAGCACATGATTGAGAAAAAGCTTGGGCTGAAGAGCAAAAAAGACATTGAGGCTATGGGGGTGGAAAAGTTCAACCAGGCTTGCCGCGAGGTGGTGCTTCAGACTGCCGACGATTGGAAAAATTACGTGGAAAAAGTCGGCCGTTGGGTGGATTTTGACAATTCCTACAAGACGATGGACACAGCGTATATGGAAAGCGTCTGGTGGGCGCTCAAGCAGATGTGGGACAAGGAGTTAATTTACGAGGGT
>JABWAS010000025.1 GCA_013360865.1 Candidatus Paceibacter sp. | reverse complement strand
CCCAGCGAAAGTGGAATGACGTCCAGCAAAAGCACGTCCCTGACTTCGCCTTTGATGATGCCTCCCTGGACGGCCGCGCCCACCGCCACCACCTCGTCGGGGTTGACGGACTTGTTCGGTTCCTTGTTGAAAAGATTTTTGACGGCGTTGATAATGGCCGGCATTCTGGTCTGGCCGCCGACAAGAATCACTTCGTTTATTTCCGCCAGCTTCAGGCCGGAGTCCTCAACGACTTTTTTCGTTATATCAATTGATTTGTTGATAAGTCCGGCGCACAATTCTTCCAGCTTGGCCCGGCTTATTTTCATAAGCAAATGCCTCGGGCCGGAAGAATCGGAAGTGATAAACGGTATGTTTATTTCCGTCTCAAAAGTTCCGGAAAGTTCGTGCTTCGCTTTCTCCGCCGCCTCTTTGAGCCTCTGTAAAGCCAAAATGTCTTTGGATACGTCTATGCCGCTTTCTTTTCTAAACTCGGAAAGTATCCATTCCATTATCAGCTGGTCAAAGTTATCTCCGCCCAAGTGAGTATCGCCGCCGGTAGCCTTTACTTCTATAACGTCGTCGCCCACCTCCAACACGGAAACGTCAAATGTTCCGCCGCCGTAATCGTAAACGACTATCTTTTCGTCCTTCTTTTTGTTTAAACCATAAGCCAAGGCCGCCGCCGTCGGCTCATTGATGATTCTTAAAACTTTCAGGCCGGCGATTTCGCCCGCGTCTTTGGTCGCTTTTCTTTGGGCATCGTTGAAGTAGGCCGGCACGGTGATGACGGCGCCTTCTATTTTGCCGCCGATTTTGGCTTCGGCATCGTGTTTGAGCTTCTGCAAAACCATGGCCGAGATTTCTTCCGGCCGGTAACTCTTGCCGCTCATTTTGACTTTTACTCCCCCGTCGTCGGCTCGTTCTATTTTGTACGGTAAAAGACTTTTGTCTTTCTCCACCTCTTTGTCTTCAAATTTCCGGCCTATCAGCCTTTTGACGGAGTAGATGGTATTTTCCGGGTTGGTGACCGCCTGCCTTTTAGCCAAAAGCCCGACGAGCCGGTCGCCCGCTTTGGAAATGGCCACCACCGACGGCGTGGTTCTCACACCCTCGGCGTTTTCCAGCACTTTGGCCTCCCCGGCTTCTATGAGGGCCATGGCCGAATTGGTTGTTCCCAAATCTATTCCTAAAATTTTTGACATAGACATGTGTTTAAATTAAATTCGAAATCCTAATATCGAAACTCGAAACAATATCTAAATCCTAATTTCTTAAATTCAAAACAGTTTAGAATTTTTAATTTTTGTTATTTGGATTTGTTTCGGATTTAGTGCTTCGAATTTCGTGCTTATTCTTTAAATTTCCCCACTCTTACTAAACTTGGCCGTATAATTACTCCATGCATCTTATACCCGCTTCTCATCTCTTCCATCACGATACCATCTTTTTCTTTCTCGTCAACATCAACCTCGCCGATTGACTCGTGTTCCTTCGGGTCGAATTTTTTACCCGAACATTCTATACCTTCAACCCCTCTGGTCTTCAATATCCCGACGAGCTGGGAGCGCAGATTCTCAATTCCCTGCCGCCAGTTTTTGTCTATCTTTTCCAGGCTTTCTTTGTTTTTAAACAGCCGGTCAAAACTGTCGGCCAGTTCCAGAAATTCAACCACCAGCGACTTTTCGGAAAATTTCGCCAGCCTCGCTTTCTCGTCATCCATCTCCCTCCTGGCGTTGACCATATCCGCTTTCGCTCTCTGCCAGCCGGACAAATATTCCATTTTATCCTTTTCGCAGGCCATCAATTTTCCCTTGATTTTCTTCAGTGCCTCCATCGGACTCACTGTCTCTTCTTCCACCGTTATTTCTTCTCCCTCGTCTGAAAATTCACCGTTTTTTGAGATTTTATCGCCGTCATTCATAAGCGAAATTTTAACATTGTTTTCAGAAAATGCAATCACCAAAAAACCGACTCCTTGTAGCCGGAGTCGGTTTTTTAATTCGCAAATCCTTACAAACCCTGCAAATCTTTGTCTATTTCCTTAAAATCGGCATCGATGTTATTCACTTCAAGAACATTCAGCTCCTCATTCATGGCAGAAACAATGCTGGCCGTGTTTTCTTCGGATACATCTGGGCTTTCAATTTCTTTTTTTCCTTTTATAAGCCAGACTATCCCCCCTATCGCCACGATTGCCACCAAAATTATAATTATTTTTTTCATTTTTTTAACTGCTTTTAAATTTTAAACTTGTAATCTTTCCGCGTTTAACAATTTTTCCACGGCTTAGAAGGAAGAGGCAGAGGATGATTCAGCCTGAGAAGAAACCGAGGATGTTAATGAAGAAATAGAACTGGATGAGATCGGCAGTGATGAACTTAAGGAGGAAGCATCCGAAGACGTCGCGCTCGACGAAGAAGCGGCAGATGATGTCATTGATGAAGCCGCCGCGGATGATGATGCCGGAACGGAAGAAAAGCTAACCGATGACGCAACGGACGAAACTGAAGCGGAAGCGGAGGAGGTCGAAGACAGCGAAGACGAAGACTCAGAAACTCCGAATAAGCGAGCCAAAGCTACCGCCGCCTTTCTGGTGGCTTCCCTGGCTTCTTTTATTTTCTCTTTTATCCCGATTAAGTCGTCATGGAGAGTTTGTCTGACAGCGCTGACATTACCCTTCAGCCGGCTTTCGGAACTGACGGTGATGTTGTAAACTTTATCCTCCTGAGCGTCAACGGCTTGCCTGGCCGAGGTGATTGCGGTTCGGGCGTCGTTTATAGCGGTTCTGACTTCGGACACGTTCATTCCTCTTTTTTCCGCCTTGTCGGTTCTGTCTTGAATTCTTTCAAGGATGCTCTCAATTTTATCCAAGGCTTCGTCAAAACGCTTGACAGTCTTTTCGTTCAATTCGGCGATTTTTTCGTCTATTTTATCCACGGCAAGCCGTTTGTTTTCGTTTTTAATTTTAACAAGTTCAATTTTTAATTTTTCCTTCCTTTCTCGGTTATTGCTTTTTACTTCTCTTTTTTCTATAAGTCCATCATCATCGTATCTTATTTTTTTATTAATAATATCTTCATCTCTGTACCTGGTTCCAATTGGAATCTCTTTGTTTTCGTTGCCCGCGCCATCCGCCCCATCGTTTTTTTCTGCCAAAGAAAAAGATGGCGCCGCGACAATCAACGCGATAACGAAAATCAATGATTTATAAAGTAAATTTTTGTTTTTCATTTTATTTATTGTTTTATAAGACTAACTTTATTAAAGCCTTTAATTCTTGTTATCTTGGTGACCTTTCAAGATAATCCCTAATTATACAGCATATTTCAAAAAAGAAAATGGCACCGCAACCAATATAGGGCTTACGCACTTTGGCAAAATTAAGCAAAATCCATGTGCTGAATAATGATTTTAAGCCATTAGTTGCTAAGTTTTTGCTAAAAAGTGCATTTTGCGTAAGTCCTATATATTTTCTTTTATTGATAAATTAACGGTTAATTTCTAAACTTACTGATTCCAAACGGTAATACGCTCTATTATACAAAAAGCAAAAATCTAAGCAAGCACAAAAAAATCCAAGGGTTATCCTTGGATTTTTTTGTGCTAAGCCGCGGATTCCAATTTTTGCATTTTGTTTTCCAAATTGACTATGCGAGGATTATGGTCGGCATAAACCTTATCAGCCAGGTTGTCTGGTTTGATGCTTATTTTTTCAACAGTATCATTCACTTTATCAAAATTTTTATTCATATCCTCGCGCAGCAAATTAACTTCATCTTTTGTCGCCACTTTTTCAAAACTCCTGTTAATCATTACGGCAAGGTCTTCAATTTTGTCATCCATCATTTTTTCAAGTTTGATTTCTTGCTCTTTGAAACGTTTACCTATGCTAATTTCCATCTTGGAAAATCGGCCGTCTACTCTGGCAAGCCGGTTGTCTATTTTGGAAAACCGATCGTCCACATCACCAAAACGCTTATCCACTTCAACAAAACGGTCGTCTATTTCATCAAAGCGCTTATCCATTCTTTCGGATAAGTTATTTATCGCCACCGCCAAATCATTAATGGTCATTTCTTTCTTTTGATTTTTATTATTTTTTGCCGTTTTCTTTCCCATTACATAAAATTATACCCTCCCCGCATCGCCAGTCAAACCGAATTTTTGCAAATAAAAAAGGAGAGGGCGCGCTTTGTTTTATACGCACCACTCTCCTTGGTTTAAATGGAAAGAAATTCTTAAGCCAATAGAATTTCTTTCCAGATTTTATCGACGGCGTCCTCGCCGTCTATTTTTTGGCCGCAAAGATCCTTAATCCCAAAGAGCCTTGCGGTGCCAATAACATCAATGACGGTGTTGTTAAACACACCACCATTAATGTCTTTTCCTTTAGCCTTTTGTTTTTGCGCCAAAAGGCTAATAAACTCCTCAATGATTTTTTTCTCTTTTTTCATCTTTTCCTCCTTATTCAAAACAGGCGAATTGCCCGTTTTCAAATCTGTAATGCCCCTTCCAAGAATTACTGCCGCTGTCAAACATTTTGCCGGCATGAAAGGCAGTTTTTCCGTCTACCTCTCTTACCCCCATGCACCCATCGGTCCACATCCGACGGGTCAACTCCAGGACAGTTGAATCATTATCATACCGCCACGGAGTCATATCTTTCAGATCATTTACTGAAAGATATGTGTCATAACTGTCTTTTCTTTGTAGGGGAAAGTCATGCTTTTTCCCCTCGCAACAAATAAACACAGGGGTAGATACCTTTCCACCCCTTCTTTGCAGCAACACCCTGTGTATTTTTTCTTTCATTTCCATTTCTCTCCTCCTCCCAAAAATTTTTCAGAAACAAAAAATTTAATTAATTTTCCAACACTGAATTTTATTCGCCTTTATGGGGCAAGCAAAATTCAGTGTTGGAATTAATTATTGACGTTCGATGTCGATAAGGGTATTTTGGTTTTTAAAAGGTGCAAATTCTGTTTTCACTCTTTCGAGATCATCAGCGCCGATACACATCGGCGAAACAGCGGGAAGGTTTGTTTAAAACAAACCTTCCCTTAAAAATTATTTCTTGTTCACTGGGTACGAAGTATTATTTTCAGGACAGTTATGCGCCGGTAACTGTCCTACTTTGAATCCCTTCCAAATACCATACCTCCGGAAAGAACATATCGGGCATTTTCCGGGAAATTTCTTCTGGAATCTTTCCAGCATGGCATCTGCCGGAAATAAGAAATTTTTTATTTCCCTTTTTATTCCCCTAATTAATTTTTTCATATCTATTCCCCTCCTTTTTATTTTAAGGTTAATCTGCTGAAAGCATGCTCCCAGCAGACTGCCGCGGCCTCCGCATCATACATTGGATGATGCGATGTCCCCTTGAAAGGAACAATGATTCCATACTTATTATTGTAAGTATCAACGGAATCAATCCTTTCTCCCAATAACATCAAGAGAGTGGCCACGTCATTAATAGCCGGATAAGGACCATCCCCCATTCGATTTTCAAGATCTCTTTCCACGCAACGGCGGAAGAGTCCTGTTTCCACTGGAGAAGCACAATGAGCTATGACTATTGCATCCTCCTTGTTTTCCATCCAGAATTTCCAAAAACTCTCCTCTAAGATATAACTAGAGGAGCAAGTAATGCTCATATCGATAATATGGGGAAGAACATTTTTCTTCACCCACCGGTTAGACACTTTGCTGTCAGGTATCCTTCCTTGAAAAGTCGCTTCGCGTCCATTTTCCCTAACAGTTGCCCCTATGGCAAATGATTCACCATAGAGGCCATCCGTTTCCGCATCAACAGAAAATATTTTCATACCTATTTTCTCCTTTTCGTTTTTTGAAAAAATTTTCAGAAATAAAAAGTTTATTTTTTCCAACACTGAATTTTGCTTGCCTAAAAAGGTTTTGTAAATTCAGTCCGTATCTAATTTTTAAGTTCCTGTCCTTGCTTAATTCTTTTATTATTATATAGATTTAAACTGTTTTGTCAAGGCTTTTAAACAAATTCGGTCCTAAGCAGCAAAAAACCTTATAAAATAAGGCCTTTTTGCTGTAAAATAGCTCTAATTAACTAGATTTTTTCCACCAAAACCATGTTGGTGCCGACGGATTTGCCGAAAGGCATTCCGGCCACTAGAACTACTTTGTCGCCTTTTCCCGCTAATTTGTTTTTAAGGCAGTGGCTTTTTATTATGGTCATGGCTTCGTTCAGATTTTTGAATTTTTTGATGAGCACCGGATTCACTCCGTAGCTTAAAACCATTTTGCCGTAGGTTTCTTTGTTCGGAGTCATTCCCAGAATTTCCTGGAAAGGTTTGAATCTGGATATCATTCTGGCGGTAAAACCGCTGTTGCTCAAAGCCACGATGAACTTGGCGTCCACTCCGCGGGCAATGTCAACCGCCTCTCCGCTGATGGCGTTGGTAACTTCTTCCAGCGCGCTTTGCGCGGAAACTTCGCCGTCCACGCTGGCCATTTTCCGCCGCGATGAATTAATTTTCCTGCTGAAAGTCAGTTTTTGGTGCAAAATGTCGTCTTCCACTCTTTCCGCTATGCGGGACATCATTTTTACCGCTTCCACCGGATAATCGCCCAAAGTCGTTTCCTCCGAGAGCATTATCGCGTCGGTGCCGTCCAAAATGGCGTTGGCCACGTCGGAAACCTCGGCCCTGGTCGGAACTGGAGATTTTATCATTGATTCCAGCATCTGGGTGGCGGTTATCACCGGTTTGCCGGCGCGGTTGCACTTCTCAATTATCATTTTCTGGATAAGCGGCACGTCCTCGGCCGGCACTTCTATAGCCAGATCGCCGCGCGCCACCATTATGCCATCGGCCAGTTTTATTATTTCTTCAATGTTTTCCACCGCCTCCGGCGTTTCTATCTTGGCGATTATTCCGGCCGACAGTTTGGCTTTCTTTAAAATTTCCCGTAATTCGATGATGTCACCCGGCCTTCGGACGAAAGAAAGGGCGACGTAATCAACCTTATTTTTGATGCCAAATTCCAAATCTTTCCTGTCCTTTTCCGTAATTGAGCTTACGGAAAGATAAGCGCCCGGCAAGTTGACGCCCCTTCTGCCCTTGATGTCTCCGCCGACGATGATTTTGCATATCACCTCGCTGCCTTTGATGTCCGTTATCTGCAGTTTTTTCTTGCCGTCGTGGAGAAGAATGTAGCCGCCTTTTTTAACCTCCTTGGGCAGAAGCGGATAGTTTATGTAAACTCTTTTTTCGTCGCCGGTTATTTTTTCGGTCGTCAGGGTGAAGGTCTCGCCTTCCTTAAGGGTGATGCTTTCTTTGTAGAAATCGCCTATCCTGATTTTCGGCCCGCCCAAATCCTGCATTATCGCCAGCGGAATTCCGGTTTTTTTGGAAGCCTTGCGCCCGTTGTTGACTTTTGTCTGGTGTTCGGCGAAATCGCCGTGGGAGAAGTTTATTCTCATTACGTTCATTCCGCTTTCTAAAAGCTCTGTAAGTTTTTCCTCGCCGGAAGTGACCGGCCCTATCGTCGCCACAATTTTTGTTTTTTTG
>JABWAS010000024.1 GCA_013360865.1 Candidatus Paceibacter sp. | reverse complement strand
TGAAGATAATCGCTCATATAGATATGGACGCGTTTTTCGCGGCCGTGGAAGAACGGGACCGTCCGGAAATCAAAGGCCGGCCGGTTGCGGTCGGCGCGGACCCCGCCGGCGGAAACGGACGTGGCGTGGTTTCCACCGCCAATTACGCCGCAAGGAGGTACGGCATTTTTTCCGCCACGCCCATAAGCAAAGCCTGGAGGCTTTCGGAAAAAGCGAAAAAGGAAGGCAAACCGCCTGTCGTGTTTTTGGCGGTTGATTTTGAAAAATACAACAAAGTCTCGGAAAGAATAATGAAAATAATTTCCGAACATTCGCCGAAAGTGGAGCAGGCGAGCGTGGACGAAGCTTATTTTGACCTTTCGGAAACCGGCTCTTACGAGAGAGCGGAAGAAATTTGCCGGAAAATCAAAAAAGAAATCCGCCGTAAAGAAAACCTGACCGCTTCGGTGGGAATCGGGCCGAACAAGCTGATAGCCAAAATCGCTTCCGGCTTCCAAAAGCCGGACGGCCTTACCGCGGTGAAAGAAAAAGACGCGGAAGACTTTTTGGCGGAAATGCCAGCTAGTGCTTTGCCCGGGGTCGGGCCAAAGACGGAAAGTTTGCTGAAAAGCAAAGGGGTGGAAAAAATAAAAGACCTGCGGAAATTTTCCAAAGAGGAACTGGAAAAGATGCTCGGCAAATGGGGAGCCGGTCTGTACTATAAAGCGCGCGGACTCGGGGAGACCGAGCTGGAAACGGAACATGAAGCCAAATCCATTGGCGAGCAGGAAACGTTCGCCCGCGACACGCTGGCCGCCGATTTTATTTTTGGAAAGATGGCGGAACTATGCGGAAGAGTTTTTGACCGCTTCCGAAAAAGCGGCTTCAGAAGCTTTAAGACAGTCGGCATAACGGTCCGCTTTTCCGATTTTGAAACCAAAACCTCGGCTCACACGGTATCGGAACCGGCAAACTCTTTGGACACGCTGAAAAAAGAAACCATGAAATTGCTGATGCCGTATCTGGACAGCCGCAAAAATCCGAAAAAGAAAATTATCCGTCTCCTTGGCGCGCGGGTTGAAAAGCTGGAATAAATATGCTTTAATTATAATTAATAAAATGAAAACAGCATCGAAATTCAGATTCGCGAAATTTTCCGACAAGGGCGAAATAGCCGCCCGAGTTGTTTAATTTTTATTTCCAAGCGCCGTTTGGCGCTTTTTTTGTATAAACTTGCTTGTATTGTAACAATATGACCAGACTAGTTCACTTTTTAACGTTTCTAAGCACAAAAATAATTTTTAAACTCTTTTTGAATTTTAAAGTTTACGGCAAAGATAATTTAAAAATTATTAAAGGGTCATCGGCCATATTTACCAGCAACCACGAAAGTTATTTCGACCCATTTATTATTTCTTCCGGATTGTCGCTCTTTTCTAGATTCCACCCAATCCATTATCTTGCCGAGGAAAGTCTTTTTGATACTTTTTGGGGCAAGCTTTCAAAATTAGGCGCGCCAATCCCAGGTTATCTAAAAAACGGAGTTGATCATGCCACCAAGGAACCGTTGAAAATTCTTTGGAAAGGCCAATCTGTCGGAATTTTTCACGAGTGGTGTTATAAGACACACCCCTTGATTGAAAGGATGGATAAGTTAATAATTTTATTGAATCAAGAGACAAACAAACCAATTATTCCGGTTTATATTTTTGGAATAGAAGGTTTAACATGGAGAAAAATTTTTTCACGGCACGATAAAGTTTTGATTTTTTATGGCAAAACTTTTCACATAGATCATAAATTATCCGAGGATGGGAAACGTAAACAATTTCACGGCGAGTTGCGCAGAGCAAAAATTGAACTACTTGATATAATAGATCAGGAAGAAAAAAAATTTTGGGCGAATTACGGTAAGTTATATCATCACATAGAAGGTGTAAGGCCTTACAAAGAACTAATGGATGTTTTTGGGAAAAATCTGACTACTAACGGCGAATGGCTTGATTTGGGGAGCGGTTCTGGTGGAGTAGTTGATTTATTAAAAAGCAAGGCACAAGGAAATAATTTTAAAATAATAGCTTCGGATTTTGATCCTGGTTTTATAAAACAACTTAATAAAAGATTTAACGAGGAAAGTAATATTGAGGTTCGAGAATTAAATATTTGCGACAAAATTTTTTTTGAAAATAGCAGATTTGATGGTGTAACTGCCAATCTGGTTCTCCCGTATATAATCCATTACGACGAAGAAGTTGGCATAATGGCCTTCAAGAAAATAATGGCGGAGATTTTCAGGATATTGAAACCGGGCGGTCAGTTTATATGGTCAAGCCCCAAAAAGAACGTAAAATTCTTTAAGGTTTTTATCGCTTCCAGAGAAAAAGTTTTTGGTTTTGACAACAAAGAGCAATTATTTTACGGGCCAGCTCTTTTGAAGCAGGCAATGACAATTCAAGATAAAGGCAAAAGAAATATTTATCATTTTATGGAAACGGAAGATCTGATAAATATTTTGTCTGAAACGGGTTTCCAGGAAATTAAAATTGAAAAAGCGATGGCAAAACAGATAAATGTCATAAATTGCAAAAAACCTGTATAATGGTTTTGTGATAGACACGTCCAATATAGTTTTATTTTTAGTTTCGCTAGTTAACCTCGCTTTGTCCGGCGTAAGCATATTCCGTAGCTCATCGGAAAAATCCGGCAAGGCTTATTCTTTATTTGCCTTGTTTGTTTCTCTGTGGACTTTTGGTTTAGCCATGTTCCGTTATTCTAGTTTTGACAGCGGTCTTTACTGGGCGATTTTCTATTACATAAGCGCCGCTCTTACCGTAAACTCTTTTTTATATTTCTCTCTTTATTTTTTGGACAAAGGCAAAATAAAATCAAATTACTGGACGCATTTGTTGATGAATATACCAATAACAGTAATCATAATACTACTGCTATTTAATATTAATTTTGTAAAAAATTATGAACTTAAGAGTTGGGGAAAGGAAATAAAATTAGGTTCTTCTTATTTTTTTTATATTTTGTACATACTTATATATTCTTGTGCCTCTTTTCTTATTTTGAATAAAAGGTACATGAGTTCGGAAGGTTTGGAAAAAATGCAATTTAAATTTGTTCTTGTTGGTACAATGGTCGCTTTTACATTTGGTATAATATTCAATCTAATTTTACCAATTTACACCTATAAATTAATATGGATAGGTCCCTTTTTCTCTCTTTTTATGGTTGTAATGATTGCTTACGCTATCATGAAACATCATCTTATGGACATTAAAACTATAATGTCTGAGTTGTTTATCGGCATACTGATGGTGGTTTTGTTTATTAATATTTTCTTTTATGAGAACATGTTAGATTTGTGGTTTAGAATAGGAATATTTTTGTCAACATCTCTTTTTGGCTATTTTCTTATAAGGAGTGTTTTCAAAGAAGTCCGCGCACGGGAGGAGATTGAGGAATTGGTGGAGAAACTGGAGTTTGTCAATTTAAGATTGAGGCAGCTGGATGAAGCCAAGTCTGACTTCATTTCCATCGCTTCACATCAGCTTCGGACGCCGCTGACGGCCATAAAAGGCTACGCCTCAATGATATTGGAAGGCAGTTACGGCAAAATACCGGAGAAGACAAGGCTGGTAGTGGACAAAATTTACCAGTCGGCCCAGAGACTGGTTGTCATTATCGGCGACTTTTTGGATATTTCCCACATAGAACAGGGCACAATGAGTTATGATTTTTCAAGCATGGATGTGAAAGAATTGGTAGCGTCTTTAATGGGAGATTTTAAAGCCATTATAGAGAATTCTCCCGACAAGGTCAATAAAATAAAGCTGGAATTTTTCGCCGATGAGAAAGAAAGTTGCTACATAAACGCCGACCACAACAAAATCCGCCAAATAATTTCCAATCTTATAGACAATTCCATAAAGTACACGCCGGCCGGATTCGTCAAGGTATTTTTATCCAGGATCCCGGAGTCAGGCGCGGTTTTGCTTAAAGTGGAGGATTCCGGAATCGGCATGTCTGGGGAAACGATGGCCAATCTGTTCAGGAAATTCGGTCGCGCCAAAGGGCTTTCCAGTCTTTACGCCAACGGTTCCGGCCTCGGCCTATACGTCGCCAAAGAAATAATCAAGGCCCATAAGGGCAAAATTTGGGCGGAATCAGACGGCGAAGGAAAGGGCTCAAGATTTTTCGTGGAGCTGCCGGGGAGATAAAATGTTTGACTTTTGTCTCCCCGCGTAGTAGATTATAAATAGAAAATATTGGAGTTCTTTAATATAATTTAAATAAAATTTTATAAAAATGGGGGGGCGAAATATGAATTTGTTGACACAGAAAAAAGGGAATTTAAATGCAAAAGACAAAAATGAAAATAGTATCCCGAGGATGACAGCGTGGTTCACCATAAACAGAAGTTGTAATCTTAGATGTAATTGGTGCTATGCCAAAATGACCGGTTTTAACATTAAGGATTCTATGAGCATGGAAACTGTTAATAAGTGCACGATGTTATTTAAGGATATTGGGCTTGACTCAGTTATTTTGATTGGAGGCGAGCCGACTATACATAAGCATTTCCTTGAAATCATTAGAACAGTTACCGAAAACGGACTTAAGGTTTATCTGGTGTCGAACGCATTAAAGTTTTCCGATCCTGTGTTTTTAAAGCAATCTATAAAGTTCGGATTAAAAGCGATGACAGTTTCTTTAAAAGCATCAAATTCTCAAGATTATAAAAATTTCACGGGCAGAGATGTCTTTATGCAATTAACAAAAGCAATTTACAATATAGGTAATGAAGAAATTCCTTTTGTTATAAATGTGACTGTTTGTGAAGATTTGATAGATAATTTTGATGAAATGATAGACATGGTTGATAGAAGTAATGCTAGGACTTTTTCTGTTGATACTGGAAAGCCGATAATTATAGATGAAAAAACTTATGTTGATGGAATGGGTGACCCAAAGCGAATGGCTGTTTTTTTCATGGATGTTTATCCAAAAATGAAAAAGATGAAAATTAGGCCGTCCTTAAAAATTGCAATACCATTCTGCCTTTTTCCTAAAAATTTTATAGATGATTTGATAGCTGATGGAAATATTATGACAGGATGTCAAATGGCAAGAGGCAGGGGAATAATAATAGATCCCGGCGGAAATTTAATTTCTTGTAATCATCTTTGCAATGTTTCATTGGGTAGGATTGGGGATGATTTTCAAAACAAGAATGAATATGTTGATTTTAGAAAAAGAAAGGAGGTAAAAGAATTTTATAAAACAGCAAATTCTTGCCCGCATGAACTTTGTGTTAATTGTCAGTATTGGCCGGTTTGCGGGGCTGGTTGTAAATTGTACTGGCTTCACTATGACCCCAAAATTTTTATAAAAGGGTTTTAATTATGAAAAACACGAAAGCAAATTTGTTTTTTGAAAAATTATATAAGGGGTCTAAATTAAATCCGCAACGTCACTTTAAGGGAATAAAACTTAAAAACTCATCCGAAGAGGATAATATATGCGATTGTTGCAGTGATGACGGATGTGGCAGTGATGATTGTTGCGGGTTTAACTGAAAACCTTGTATAATAAAGGTGGAGATTGGTTAGTATTAATTTCCACCTTTATTTTTTATGAACAATATGAATAAATTAATTAAGTTTACATACAATAAGTTAATAGATAAAGAAATTTGGCAAAGATATAATAATTTTATTAACCTAAATAAATCTATCTGGGGCAGGAAAATTCCAAATATAAAAAATATCATATTAATTAATCAGATTGATTTTGATATAAATTCGGAAGAAATAACAATCGCTTATGATAAAATTTTTAAAATACCACCATTTAAAATGGAGGGGTATATAGTTACAACCCCATTCTCCATGATTAATGATGATGGGATTTTTAGTAAAGAAAAAGGAATTATTTATTATTCCATATATAACTTATTTGGCTACCCACCCTCTGTAGTCATTGCCCATGAAATATTTCATATATATTTTGAAAAATATACCGAAAGAAAAATTGATAACTATGACGAATCAAAGGAATACTTTACAGTCATATTAAATGACATTTTTAAAAATGATGTTAGCAAGGGTTACCCGGAGCACCATGTAGTACGGGATAAAATTTTGAAAGAATGGCAAAAAACACGTTCAATTGATGAATGTATAAGAATTATTGATAAAAAATGGAAAAATGAAAAGCTATAACAAAAATAAGTAAAAATAATCACCGCCCATAAGGGCAAAATTTGGGCGGAATCGGATGGTGAAGGCAGGGGCTCAAGATTTTTCGTGGAATTGCCAGGCGGGAGCGAAACGTCTTTTTAAATCAATCTCTTTATTTTTTCTCCATCTGTTTTTTAATATATTTTTCTGTTGCCGGATGATTCGCGGATTGTTAAAATGAAGGTAATTTTATGAGGACGAAATATATTTTCGTGGTGGGCGGAGTTATGTCCGGAGTCGGAAAGGGCGTGGCTTCGTCGTCCGTCGCCAATATACTCCAATCTCGCGGCTTCAAAGTAACCTCGGTAAAAATAGACCCCTACGTCAACGTGGACGCCGGCACCATGAACCCGACCGAGCACGGGGAGGTTTTTGTGTTAAACGACGGCATGGAATGCGATCAGGACATGGGAAACTACGAGAGGTTTCTGAATAAAGATATTTCAAGCGCTAATTACATGACGACCGGAAGCGTGTACCAGTCCGTAATAAACAAAGAGCGGGCGCTGGAATACGGCGGCAAATGCGTGGAGGTGGTGCCGCACATCCCGATGGAGGTGATAAACAAGCTGGACAACGCTCTCAAGACCAACAAGGCTGAAATTGTAATAACGGAAATCGGAGGCACGGTTGGCGAATACCAAAACATTTTATTTTTGGAAACTGTTAGGATGCTCAAGTTGAAGAAAGCGCAGGATGTTTTACTTATTTTGGTCAGTTTTTTGCCGTCCGTCAGCGAGCACGGGGAGCTCAAAACCAAGCCGACGCAGCATGCCGTCAAAACGCTCAACTACGCCGGACTACAGCCGGACATAATAATAGCCAGAGTAAATTCCAAAATTGACGACAAGAGGAAAGAAAAAATCGCCTTCAATTGCGGCATGAAGGAGGAGGACATAATTTCCGCGCCCAACGTGGACAGTATCTACGAGATACCGCTTAATTTTGAGAAAGACAAGATAAGCGACCTTGTCGCCAAAAAACTTAAAATAAAACCGCGCGGCAAAGATATGAAGGAATGGACGAAGTTGGTGGATAAAATAAAAAACGCCTCCGAACCGATAAAAATCGGCATTGCCGGAAAATATTTCGCCACTGGCGATTTCGTCCTTTCCGACGCTTATCTTTCCGTGATAGAGGCGGTTAAGCACGCGGCGTATCATTTCAGCAAAAAGCCGGTCATAGAATGGTTGAACGTGGAAGAATTTGAAAAGACGGAAAATTTACCGAAATTAAAAGAATACGATGGAATAATTATTCCGGGCGGCTTCGGCAACAGGGGGGTGGGGTGGAGTTTGCCAGGCACGTGGCGGGATTAAAAGGCGCGCACACCACCGAGGTCAACTCAAAAACCCCGTATAATGTGATAGACATCCTGCCCGAACAAAAAGAAAAAATGGCCAAAAACGACTACGGCGGTTCAATGCGCCTCGGCGCATACGATGCGGCGGTAAAGAAGGGCACTATCGCTTATTCCGCCTATGGCAAAGATAAAATTTCCGAACGCCACCGCCACCGCTACGAGGTCAATCCCGATTACATAGAAAAATTGGAAGAAAAGGGGATTGTTTTCTCCTGCCAGTCGCCGAGCGGCAAACTGATGGAAATAGCCGAACTTCCGCAAAATATCCATCCCTTCTTCCTTGGCGCCCAATTCCATCCCGAATTCAAATCCCGCCCCCTCTCCCCGCACCCGTTGTTTTTGAAACTCATCGAAGCGGCGATGGAAAAAACCATTGCATAAATAAGAAAATAAAAAATGTCCGCAAATCGGGACGACCGTTGTAAAATGCGGACTTTTTTATTTTCTTAACTCAATGATTTTGTCGCCCTCTATTTTTATCAATTTTGACGGGGAGCTTTCAGCTTTTCCCCCGTCCAGATAAAAGTCAACCTTGTCACCGAAATATTTTTCCGCTGCATCAATCGTCGTTGCCGGAGGCATCCCTTCCAAATTGGCGCTGGGGGCGACCAGCGGACCGGTTTGAGAAATTAAATCTCGCAAATATTCATCATTCGGCAGACGAAAAGCC
>JABWAS010000023.1 GCA_013360865.1 Candidatus Paceibacter sp. | reverse complement strand
AAACGTGCACCCGGATTTTTTACATCAGAAATTTGAACTGTTTGGCATTGACGACAGTCGCGAGTTGAAGGCGCGCGCGGCCGGCAGGGCGGTCGGCGGAAGCAGGGTTTTTGTGCTGGAGATTTTTTCCTTCAATATGGAATCCGCCAACGCGATGCTGAAGTTGATGGAAGAACCGGTTTCCGGGGTTCATTTTTTCGTCATTGTTCCGTCGGCGGAGACGGTCATTCCGACTTTGCGTTCAAGGATGGCGGTAATCCAACTTGGAGGTTCAACCTCTAAGTCCAAATTAGAGGTTGAACCTCCAAGTGTCGGCAAAGCGGAAGAGTTTTTAAGAAACCCTCCGGTTAAAAGATTGGCATTAGCCAAAAAAATCGGCGAAAAAGAGGGCGCTAAAAAAGAAATAACGGAAATCATAAACGGAATGGAAGTTATTTTTGAAAAGTTTGTTTTTGACGGCGGAAAGTGGAAAGCGGCCGCGAAGGCGATGGAGGAGATTCAGCGAAGCCGCCAATTTCTCGCCGACAGAGGTTCTTCGGCCAAGATGATTTTGGAGCATTTGGCGCTGACTTTGCCGCGATTATAAAAAATGTTAAGATAGTTTCCATATGAATTACGATTTTTCCAAAATTAAAAGCGAGGGAGAAAAAACAAAAGAAAGGTTCAAGCAGGAGGCGTCTTCATTGCGGACCGGCCGCGCCAATCCGGCCATTATTGAAGATTTGCTCGTTGATTCTTACGGCTCAAAGACTCCGCTAAAGCACCTTGGAACGATTGCCGCCGAGGATGCCCGGACTTTGCGCGTCACACCATGGGACGCTTCGGTGCTTAAAAACATAGAAAGCGCCATCAGCTCGTCCAATCTCGGCATCCAACCGATTGCGGACAAGCAGTCGGTGAGAATAAGCCTGCCGCCGCTGACGGAAGACAGGAGAAAGGCGTTGCTTAAAACTTTGTCCGCCAAATTGGAAGAGGCAAAAATTTCCCTCCGGCAGAGTCGGGAGACGGTTTGGAAAGACATTCAGGAGAAAGAACGAGCCGGGGAAATTCCGGAAGATTATAAATTCAGGTTCAAAGACGAGTTGCAGAAAATAGTGGATAAATTTTCCGCCGAGCTGGAAGATTTGGCGAAGAAAAAGGAACAGGAAATTATGAGTTAGAAACATTGTCGGTTGCGAAATACATCATTCGCTCGGCTCGCATAATTTTCTGCTGAAAATTTGCTCTGCTCGTGCCGTCGCGCTGCGCAAGGCGTCGCGAACGATATATTTCGCAAACGACTTGCAATAACCAATGTCAATAGTATTGTTTTTCATCGTTTTGGCCGTTTTGATTCTCTCCCACGAGTTCGGGCATTTTTTGGCGGCCAAAAGAAGCGGGGTTAAGGTGGAGGAGTTCGGCTTCGGCTTCCCGCCGAAAATTTTTAAGTTCAAAAGAGGAGAGACTGTTTATTCTTTAAACGCCATACCTTTCGGCGGGTTCGTAAAAATTACCGGCGAGGAAGGGGAGAACAAAAACGACCCGCGCAGTTTCTCTTTCAAGCCGATTTGGGTGCGGACGATGATAATCGCGGCGGGAGTTGTTTTTAATGTCATATTAGCCTGGTTTTTGCTTGCTGTCGGCTTTATGGCCGGCATGCCTTCCAGCGTCCAGTCGGCGCCGAGCGGAGCTGAAATAAAAGACCGGCGAGTGATAATTTTGCAGGTGGCTGAAGATTCTCCGGCGAAAATTGCCGGACTTAAACCCGGGGACGAGATTGCCGGCTTTCCCGGAGTTGAAGAATTTAAGTCATTTATCGCCGCGAGTCTGGGCAAAGAAATAGAAATAAAATACAGAAGAGACGGCAAAGATAATTCCGCGCGGGTAGTCCCTAGGGAAAATCCGCCCGCGGGCGAAGGAGCCATCGGCATCTCCATGGACGAAATAGGCACCGTCAAGCTGCCGGTACTTCGTTCTTTTTTGGAAGGAGCCAAGACGACTTACAATGTTTTAATCGGCACGGCGTTGTCTTTTTATAATTTTGTCGCCGCCGCCATAAAAGGCGAAGCGGGGCTCGGCGCCATCACCGGCCCGATCGGTATCGCCGGCTTCGTGGGCAGCGCGGCTAAATTCGGCTTCGGCTACTTTGTGAGTTTCGTGGCGTTTCTGTCCGTCAATCTCGCCATAATAAACATCCTACCGTTTCCGGCTTTGGACGGCGGCAGAATACTTTTTCTGGCGATAGAAAAAATAAAAGGCTCGCCGGTAAGCCCCAGAATAAGCGCCGCCATTCACGGCGCCGGCATGGCCCTGCTTCTGGCGCTGATGCTCTTGGTGACATTCAAAGATATTTTGAAACTGGTTTCTTGATTAGTAAAAACCAACCTGCCAGGTTTTTACTTCTTCAACCTGGCAGGTTGGTTTTAAAACTGTTTTTGTGTATTGACCGATGTGTCTTTTGCTAATATCATAAGAGGCGATGCCCGGTAGGACAAATTATGATTGTTTTTGCTGGGCGAATTAGAGTAGGTAAAGTAGGTAAATGTTTTAAAAATAAACGATTGTCTAATTGTTTAAGCGGTTATTTAATAAAGAACAAGAAACAATCATAATTTGTACTAACCGGGATGCTACAATCAAAACTCTTCGCCAAAACCAGAAAAGAATCGCCCAAAGACGAAATTTCCAAAAACGCCGAGCTGCTTGTTCGCGGCGGGTTCGCGGACAAGCTGATGTCCGGCGTTTACACTTATTTGCCGCTGGGTTTGCGCGTCATTAAAAAAATAGAAAACATAATAAGAGAAGAAATGGCGGCGGCCGGCGGGCAGGAACTGCTGATGCCTTCGCTTCACCCCAAAGAAAACTGGGAGAAGACGGGCCGCTGGGACACGGTGGACGACCTATTCCGGTTCACCAGTTATTATTCCAAAACCGAGCTGGCGCTCGGCCCCACTCACGAAGAAATAATTTCCCCGCTGGTCAAAAAGTTCAACCTTTCTTACAAAGATTTGCCGGTTTATCTTTTCCAATTCCAAAACAAATTCCGCGACGAGAAGAGGGCAAAATCTGGCCTGCTGCGGACGCGGGAGTTTTTGATGAAGGATCTTTATTCTTTTCATAGCGACGAAAACGACATGGACGATTATTACGAAAAGATGAAGGTTCATTACAAAAATATTTTTGACAAATGCGGCATCGGCGGAAAAACATATCTTACTTACGCTTCCGGCGGCACGTTTTCCAAATACTCCCATGAGTATCAGACGCTTACCGGCGCCGGAGAGGATATAATATGCATTTGCGGCGATTGCGGCGCGGCGGCCAATAAAGAGATAATGGACGGCGGGATGAAATGCCCGGAATGCGGCGGCGGAAAATTAAAGGAAGAAAAATCGGTGGAGGTGGGCAATATTTTCAAACTGAAAAATAAATTCAGCGAGCCGTTTAACTTGGTTTACGCCGACGCTTCCGGCCAAGAAAAGCCGGTTCTGATGGGTTGCTACGGGATAGGCCTGGGGCGATTGATGGGCACGATTGTGGAAACAAGCAACGATAAAAATGGGATAATATGGCCGAAGAGCGTGGCGCCGTTTGCCGTCCACTTGCTGGAATTAAATTCGCCCAAAGACGGAAAGGAGGTAAAAAATTTGGCTGTGAAAGTTTACAGTGAACTCGCCGGAAAAGGGGTGGAAGTTTTGTACGACGACAGGGAGGAAGCCAGCGCCGGCCAGAAATTCGCCGACGCCGACCTGCTCGGCATCCCGCTCCGCGTCGTGATAAGCGGGAAGACGGCCTCCGAAGGCAAGGTTGAACTGAAGGGCCGGACGGAAGAAAAAGGCCGGCTCGCGAAACCGGAAGAGATATTGGCGGAGTTATAAAAATATTAGACAATAAAATGTTCGGCAAATTCAGAAAAATTTTTTCGGGCAGTATCGGCATAGATCTGGGAACGGCCAGCACCTTGGTTTACACCAAAGGCAGCGGAATCGTCATCAACGAGCCGTCGGTGGTCGCCGTCAACCAGAAAACGGGTCAGGTTGTCGCCATCGGCAACGAGGCGAAGAAAATGCTTGGTCGGACTCCGAGCCACATAACGGCGGTGCGTCCTTTGGTGGAGGGCGTTATTTCCGACTTTGAGGCGGCCCAGGAGATGCTAGCCTATTTCATCAAAAGAACTCTCAAAGGCAAAGGGGGCTTCTTCCGACCAACTATGGTTATCGGCGTGCCTTCCGGAATAACCAACGTTGAGGTTCGCGCCGTGCGCGACGCGGCCAAAAATTCCGGAGCGGGAGACGTCCATATCGTGGAGGAACCCTTGGCGGCGGCAATAGGCGTGCGTATGCCCATCCACGAACCGATCGGGAATATGATAGTTGATATCGGCGGCGGAGTTACCGACATCGCCGTTATTTCCATGGGTGGAATCGTCACGGCCAGAAATATAAGAATAGCCGGAGGCAAACTCAATCAGGACATCATCCAGTACGCCCGGGAAGAATTCAAACTTCTCCTTGGAGAAAAAACGGCCGAGGAGGTCAAAATAGCCATAGGCTCCGTGGCTAAAGAAACCGAAGGACTGGAAGCGGTGATAAGAGGGAGAGACATGGTCACCGGCCTGCCCCGGGAAGTGGCGGTGACGGATTCCGACATCCGCGAGGCCATCCATAAATCAATCAAAACGCTCATCAACGCGACGAGAGAAACGATAGAAGTCACTCCGCCGGAGCTCGTGGCCGACATAATGCACCGCGGCATAGTGATGACGGGCGGAGGCGCCATGCTTAACGGCCTGGCCGCGTTGTTTGAATCGGAACTGAAGATTCCCGTTTACATCGCCGAAGACCCGCTTACCGCCGTTGTCCGCGGCGCGGGAATAATTCTGGAAGATCTGGAAAACATGGGCGAAGTTTTGTTGCAAAATGACGAAGACTTACCTCCAAGATAAAGGCCGGAAGAAAAACAGAAAAGCGAAAGTCTGGGCGTATTTGCTTATTGCCGTCATCGTCTCCGGCGTTTATCTGGACAGCGTCAGATGGGCGCTGGTAAAAACTGTTTCAACCGTTTCCTACCCTTTTGTTTTTGCCGGAAAGACGGTTTCGTCCAAACTGGGTTTTGTTTCTTACCCTTTTAAAAGTAAAGGAGAGATGTTGAGAGAAATTGAATACTTGGAAAGCAGAAACGCCGAACTGGAAAGCCAGTTGCTTTTGGCCGAGACTTTTCGCGAAGAAAACGAAGAGTTGAAGTCTTTTCTTGGCCAGACGAATAACAGAGAATACATCCTCGGTTCCGTCGTTTTCCGCCCGCCGCAATCTCCTTACGATGTTATAATAGTTGACGCCGGTTCGGAAAACGGCGTAGCTGTCGGCATGAGAGCCGTGGCTTACTCCAATATTATGGTGGGCAGCGTCGCGGAAGTATTGCCTAAAACAAGCAAAATCCGGCTCATTTCTTTTACCGGGCAGGAAACCGGAGTGCTGATAGGCGATTCCGGCGTTCCGGCCACGGCCGCAGGCATCGGCGGCGGCAATATGGAAATAAGAATACCCAGCTCCGTTTCAGCCAGCACCAGCGACAAAATAATTACCGGCGGTTCGTTTCCTCTTCTGGTCGGAGCGGCGGAAAAAATCGAGGCCGACGACCTTAGTCCGTTCAAAAGAATACTTTTCCGCGTGCCGGTAAATCTCAACGAAATTAAAAGCATAATGTTGGAAAAATAATCATGCCCGTTTACCCCCACACCTGTTTTAGTAACTAATCATGGCAATCGAACTATTAAACATAAGGCGAAAGAAAAACATGCTTCGCAACACTAAAACAGGTGTGGGGGTTTATCTGCGTTTAATCTGCGATGTTTTTCTTTTTGCGGCCGTTTTATTCCTGCCGTGGCATTACGCCGCCGGAGGCATTATCGTGTTCGGGATTATTTTCAGCGAATACTGGGAAGGCGTAGCGGCCGGTTTGATGATTGACTCGTTTTATTCCGTGGCGGGCGGGCATTTCTGGGGCGGGTTCGGATTCTTTACCCTGCCGGCGGTCGCGCTTGTTTTGCTCTCCTCTTATTTCAGGAGGGAGATAAGAATTTTAAACTGAAATGTTCCGCTTCAGGCTAAGAAAATTTGAGCCCAAAATATTTCCGGATGAAATTCTGATGGACTCCAGCAATCTGCCGGGCTTTGATACCGCCCATTTTGAGGGGCGGCTGGAAAAACCGATAACCAGAAAAACTTTCTGGGTGTTTATGGCGGCGCTGGCGGTTTTGGCGCTATTCTACGTCGGGAAAATTTTCACCCTTCAGATAATCCAAGGGGAAAAACTCACCGCGCGAAGCGAGAAAAACAGTTTTAAGAAAGAAAGGATTACCCCTCTGCGCGGAGCGATTTACGACAGAAACGGCGTCGCTTTGGCCTGGAACGGAGAGAAGAAAAGGTCGTACGCCGGCATTGTCGGCTTAAGCCACTTGCTAGGGTACACCAGTTTACCCTCCGCGGAAGAGCTTAAAAATATTTCCGAAATTACGCCGGATGAATACGTGGGCAAAGACGGCGTTGAAAAAAATTACGACGCGGAGTTGAGGGGAGTGACGGGAATCAGGCTGATGGAAAGGGATTCCCAAAACAATTTTATTTCGGAAAGCGTGCAGACCGAGCCGCAGAACGGCAAGAACATAACTTTAACGATTGACTCGGAACTGCAGTCTCATCTCTACAAACTTGTGGAAGCAACCGTCAAAGAGAGGAATTTTGAAGGCGGGGCGGCCGTGATTATGGACGCGAACAACGGGGAAGTTTTGGCCATGGTCAGCGCGCCGGAATACGACTCCCAGATTTTGTCCGACGGCGGGCCCGCGGAAAGCATAAATGATTTTTTAAACGACAAAAGAAAACCGTTTATCAACCGCGCGATTTCCGGCCTTTACGCTCCCGGCTCAACCGTCAAGCCGTTTATGGCGCTGGCGGCCTTAAACGAAGGGATAATTTCTCCGGAAAAAGAAATTTACAGCTCCGGCAGCATCTCCGTGCCGAACCCTTTTTTCCCCGATAAAAAAACCGTGTTTAAAGACTGGAAAGCGCATGGCGCGGTTGATATGAGAAAGGCCATCGCCGTTTCTTCCGACGTTTATTTTTACGCCGTCGGCGGCGGATACGAGGACGTGGTCGGCCTGGGTATAAATAAAATCAAGGAGTACGCCCAAAAATTCGGTTTCGGCTCCAAAACGGGAATTGAGCTGGCGGGGGAGCAGGAGGGGGTTGTCCCCAGCCAGGAGATAAAGGTCAAGAACAATCCCGACGACCCGACTTGGAGAGTCGGCGACACCTACATTTCCAGCATCGGGCAGGGGTATTTTTTGGCGACTCCGCTGGAAGTGGCGGTTTACACGGCCGCTATCGCCAACGGCGGATTCTTGCTCAAGCCGAGCATAATAAAAAAAGATTCGCTGGAGAGCCCGATAAAAAGCCGCGTGGAAGCGTCGGAAAGTTATTTTGAAATAGCGCGGGAGGGAATGAGAATGGCGGTCACGGAGGGTACGGCGCAGGGTTTGAGTTATCCGGATTTGAAAATCGCCGCCAAAACAGGCACGGCCGAAGTGGGAGGGAACAAAAAATACGTCCACTCCTGGCTCATCGGTTTTTATCCGTATGAAAATCCGAAATACGCCTTTGCCATTGTTCTGGAAAAAGGCCCCGCCGGCAACACCACCGGCTCGCCCTACGTGATGAAGCAATTCTTTGACTGGCT
>JABWAS010000022.1 GCA_013360865.1 Candidatus Paceibacter sp. | reverse complement strand
CCGCCGACCGCCCTGCCGGCCGCGCGCGCCTTCAACTCGCGACTGTCGTCAATGCCAAACAGTTCAAATTTCTGATGTAAAAAATCCGGGTGCACGTTTACATTCTCATCGAAAACGGACGTCGACGAGGGAAAGAGTATCGCTTTGGCCGCCTCAAGCGCCCGTTCGCGGCACGTCTCCGCGTCCCCGCACAACAAATACGCGTGGTGAAATTGTTTTTGCTCGATATGAATTTTAAGCAACGGGTGCATAACGGTTTAATTTTAGCATTACATTTTTGAAATAAAAACAGCGGAGGAAAATTAATTCCCCCGCCGCTAAACATTGTTTGTCTAAAATCTTGGATTCCAGTTGAACTTCCAGTCGCTTGCGGAAAAAACTTGCTCTTTTTTTATTTTAGAAAAAAACACTTTAACCATTATGCCCGAGCCGGTTTTTTCCACCCCCCTTAAAACAGCTTTCGGGTAAAAGTCGGTGCGGCCATGAATAAATGCTTTAATCGCCTCCGTTGTCATGTTGATTATCTCGTTTTCGTAAACCGGACGGCATTTTATTTTTTTATTTTTTAAAACAACAAATCCTTTCTCCAAAGAACCTCCATCCTCCACTATTTCCCCTGTCGCCAAAGCCACAAAGCCATCAATCTTTTTCATGTCATCCTCCTTGATATATTCGCGCCAGCCCGCGGCTTGTTTTCAAAGAAAAAAGCCTTATTCAGCTGGAAATAAAGCTTTTATAAATAAACAAATTAATGTTAACCCCACCGGAGATATTGTCAACCTTGATTCTATCTTTTGGCGATGATGCTCTTTTTGTAAGTATCCAGGTGTTCCAAAGCCAAGCCGGCGCCTTTGGCCACGCAAAGCAGGGCGTCGTTGGCCGCCCGCGCCTTTACGCCGGTGGCGCGAAAAACCAGCTCGTCCAAGTTGCGCAGAAGCGAAGAGCCGCCGGTCATGGTGATGCCGCTGTCTATAATGTCGGAGGCCAGTTCGGGCGGAGTTTCCTGCAGAACGTTTTTGATGACTTTCATCATATCCTTGAGCTCGGGATCTATGGCCTTAACCACTTCGTTGGTTGTAATTTCCGCCGTCCGGGGCAGGCCGGTGATGAAATCGCGCCCTTTAATTTTGTAAACCAATTCTTCTTCAACGGGAACAGCCGAACCGATTTTTATTTTTATTTCCTCCGCCGTCCTGTCACCGATAAAAAGATTGAAATTTTTCTTGACGTAATCGCCGATGGCCTGATCTATCCTGTCTCCGGCGCACTTGAGAGACGCGCAGGCGACGATGCCTCCCAGCGAGATAACCGCCACGTCGGTGGTCCCGCCGCCGATGTCCATCACCATGTGCCCCATCGCTTCATGAATGGGAATGCCCGCGCCGATGGCCGCCAGAATCGGCTCCTTCATCACGTACGCCGATTTGGCTCCGGCTTTGACGGCGGCTTCCACCACCGCCCTTCTCTCCGTGGAAGAAACTCCGGCGGGAACGGAGACCAGTACTTCCGGCTTAAAGAAGCTCCACTTGCCCAAAGCTTTGGAAATGAAGTAGCGCAGCATCGCCTCGGTGACGCGGTAGTCGGCGATGACCCCGTTCTTCATCGGTCGGTACGCCGTTATGGTGTCCGGCGTGCGGCCGATCATGGTTTTAGCTTCGTCGCCCACGGCCAGAACTTTGTTGTCTTCAATGGAAACAGCCACCACGGAAGGCTCGTTCAAAATCACCCCTTTGCCGGGAAAATAAACCAGCGTGTTGGCTGTGCCTAAATCTATCCCGAGTTTTTTATTAAAAAATCCCATGTCTTTAAACAGTCGTCAGCCATTAGCCAATAGCCATCAGTGAATTTTATTCTTTGGCACTAGTGGCTAATAACTAGTGGCTAGTGGCTACTTTCTCTATCTCCGCCCCGATGCTTCTCAACCTTCCGCAAATATCCTCATATCCTCTTTCTATCGTGTAAGTGTTTTTTAAAACCGAGCGGCCTTTCGCCCCGAGCATGGCTATCAATATTATGGCGGACGGACGCAGCGCCGGCAAGCAGACAACTTCGGCGGCTTTGAATTCCGTCGGTCCTTTTACGAAGACGCGATGGGCGTCGGCCAGATTGATTTTGGCGCCGAGCCTGTTGAGCTCGGTGTAATAAATGGCTCGGTTTTCGTAAACCCAGTCGTGAACGAGCGTTTCTCCTTCGGCCAATGCCGCGACGGGGACGAAGAAAGGCAAATTGTCTATGTTGAGGCCGGGGAAGGGGCGGCCGTAAAGCTTTTCCGCCGGAGCTTCAAGTTTGGAAGGGGAAACTTTCACGTCCGCCAGGCGGGCAAATCCGTTTTCCGACAAATATTCTTTTGAAACGGAAAATTTCAGCCCCATTTTTTTGAGCTTGAACAATTCCAGCTCAAGGAAGTCCAGCGGGCATTTTTTTACGGTTAAAAAAGATTTTGTCACAATGGCCGCCGTCAAGAAAAACATGGCGTCAATAGGGTCTTCGGTCAGATAAAAGTTTATATTTTTATCCATCTTTTCCGCGCCCATTATTTCCAGCGTGGTCGCCCCGATGCCCTCAATTTTTGCGCCCAGTTCCGCCAAAAAATGGCAAAGGTCCTGCACCTGGTAATTGGCGGAGGCGAATTTTATCGTCGTTTTGCCGGGGGCCAGCGAGGCCGCCAATATCGCGTTTTCGGTGGCGGTATCGCCCGACTCGTACATTATCACCTCACCGCCCGGAGTGATTTTCTTCCGGCTTATTTCGTATTCTCCTTCCTTTACTTTTATCTTTATTCCGAAATTTTCCAAGGCGTAAAGATGCGGTGTCACCGTCCTTTTCCCCAGTTTGCAGCCGCCCGAAAACGGCAGAGAAAATTTCTCAAACTTATGGGCCAGTATCCCGATAAGCAGTATCATTATGCGGGTTTTCAGCGCCGCTTCGGTGTTTAGATTTTTCAGATTGATTTTCTTCGGGGGCGTTATTTCAAAAATATGGTCTTTCAACCATTTTGTTTTCGCCCCCAGGCTTTCCAAAATTTCAATTATTCTGAAAACTTCCTCAATCTTGGGCAGGTTCATTATCGTCGTCTTGCCTTCGTTGAGCAACGAAGCCAGAAGTATCGCCACCGCCGAATTTTTGGACGGGTTGACCGTTATCTCCCCTTTCAACTTCCTCCCGCCGCTGATAACGTAATCGCTCATGAAGCTATGATAATGATTATTGCGTTTTTTACAAACAAAAAGGGCGGCGCGATAATGGTCGCGACCACCCATTAATACATTTTTAAAAAAATTATTTTTGTTCTATCTTCCCGCCGAATTTCTCCGTACAATCATGGCAGGATTTTATGTGATCTATCATCCTATAAAACAAAATCGGATTATCTTCAAACCCAACCTGTCCTTTTGTTAACCTTTCCACGTTTTCCCAAAAAATTTGGCAACTAATTTTTTCCAAAGGGTTTGATCTGGCCTTCCTTGCCTTTATTATATCTATCAATCGTCCATCCGCTACCATCTGTTTTATAATTTCTTTCATCTTTATCCCTTTTTTTAAAATTTTAAAAAACAAAGCAAGATACAACAATCTCTTTGTAAATTAAAATAGCACGGTTATTTGTTGTTGGCAATACCAAGTTTTTGTTCTACTTTCCCGGCGATGATAAGGATACTCGCGAAATCTTCAGACGGCTCGCCGTCAATATCAATCAACCTCTTCCCTTTGGCGGAATACGGAGCGTGCAAATACATCCCGTTGGTCCGGTAACCTTTTTGCCCGGCCTGATTAAAATATTTTTGATTCTCTTTGACGTACCTGAAGCATCCCGCTTTAAACTTGTCGTAATCGTTTCCTTCTTTTATCTCGGCATTGGCCGTCTTGAAATGTTCTTCCCCGAAGACTTTGGCTATTTCTTCCTTTTCAAAATCAAAATAAGGTATGTCTTCGTATATGTCCAGCGCGCCGCCGTTTTGAGCCATTTCTTTCACCTTTTTGTTTCTCACCTTGATTTGAATAAGAAAATTATTTTTGTTTTTTTCGTCATAAGCCAACAAGTCAACCATGTCGCGGACGTCCGCTTCCGCCGTGGGGTAATGAACGTCAAAACCGCGGCTCTTCAAAAATTTTTCCACGGCCAGCGTTCCCAGTATGCCGGATTTTAATTTTTCGCCTCGCGCCGCTTCCGGCTTGCCGTAATAATCAAACAAGGCGTCGTATTCCGCCCAAAAAGCCTCCAACTCCTCGCGAGGCGGATTGCCGCCTATGAAATGGATTATCTCCTGCTGCCACTCGGCGTCCATTATTTTAAGCGCTTCCGACCTTGCCCCGTTTTCCCTTTCTACCGCGTCTTTTATTAATATCTCGTGGGCGCCGAAAAGGCCGGCCGCCAGGTTTTTCCTCTTTTTGTCGGTTATGGTATCTATAATTTTTTTTCGTTCCTTCACGAAATTATCCAAAAAATCAGAATGGTTTTCGCCTCTGTCTGTTTTTTCATCAAGCTCAAAAATTTTTTCCTCTATTTCCGCGATAAAATCTTCAAACGGCATAATATCCAGACTTTCTTTTTCGTCCGGTTCCGTCAGTTTTATCGCGTTAAATTTTTCCATGTTTTTATTATACTGAATTTTCCGGCAAGGTTAAACATTCTAAAATTTAACTTTGCCGAAGCGCAGTTTACCCCGTTAGAAGTTTGCAATGCGCGCTACACTACCAAAAACAAAGCCGAAGGCGATCTCATTGAAAAATACCTAAACAACCAAATACGCTTAATAACTTCTAATGGGGTTGATTTTTGGCTTGTTTTCCTCCAGTATATAGGCAATGAAAAACAAAACTTTGAAATTAATCATCGTTCTCGCGGTTGCCGCGGCGATTGTCGCCGGAGCGGCTTTCTTCTACCAGAAAGGTTATCGGTTGAGCTTGATTTCCGGTGTTTACAAAAACGGCTCCGTCAAAATAATTTCCTCGGCGGACGGGGTTGATGTGTACGTTGACGGCAAAAAGAAAGTTTCCGCCGCGGCGGCCGGGCAAACTCTGACGATAGGCGGGCTCAAACCGGGAAGACATTCCGTTCTGGCGGCAAAGGAAGGCTATTGGCCCTGGCAAAAAAATCTCACGGTGGAAAGCGAAGCGACGACTGAAGCCCGGACGCTGTTTGTGCCGACAGAACCGCAAGGCAAAATTTTGTTTTCCCCACAGGATTCCAGCATCGGCAACACTCCGGAAGAACTGGCCAAACGAGGAAAAATCCTGAAAGACATACTGCTTTCGCAAAACTCCCTGGAAAAGACAAAAATCGGCGTGAGTCTTTTCTCGGACGAAGCGAGGCAAAATCTTTCCGCGGAGTGGCTGGGCCCCGAAACTCCGCCTTACTTCATCTGCGGCGATGCCGGTTCATGCCAAAAAATTACTCCTGTTTTCAATTCAAAATTCCAAATAAAAACCTTTGACTTTTACCCCGGAAGAAACGACGTCGCCATCGTCGCCGTGGAAGACGGAGTTTACGCCTTGGAGATTGACGGACGCGGCGGCCGGATGCTCCAGCCTATATACAAAGGCAACAACCCGATGGCTCTGGCCGCCGGCGACGAGCCTCTGGTTTATATCCTTGACGACAACTTCCTTCTGGAGATAAATCTCCGTTAAAATGAAAATAGTAGACGTCATACCCATTGCCAAAGGAGTTTTCAAAGAAAAACTTTCTTACTTCACCTCCAAAGACGCGGCGCCCGGCGCTTTGGTGGAAGTTCCGATGAGAAACAAAACCGTCCTGGCTATTGTGCAAAGCGTCTTTGACGCCAAGGAGGCGAAAATTTCTTTAAAAGACTCCAGCCTCTCAATAAAGCCGATAAAATCCGTGGTGGCGGAAAAATTCGCCGCGCCGGAATTTCTTGAGGCCTGCAAAGAAATAGCCGAGTACTACCTGTCAACGGTCGGCTCGGTCCTAAAAGATTTCGCTCCACAGATAGTTTTGGAAAAAGAATTTTACGCCGCGGGAACCGGAACGATAACTGAAAAACCGGCGGAAGAAATGTCGCCATTGCCTCGCCCGGACAATATCGCCCGTCGGCATGAAATGGCGCTGTTGCAATCTCCGCTAAAAGACCGGATCCATTATTACAAGAGCATTGTCCGTGAGGAATTCGCTAAAAACAGAAGTGTTTTTTTATGCCTGCCTTCGGCCGCGCAAGCTTCCGCCATAGCTGAAGAACTGGGCAAGGGAATAGAAAAATATTCCATAGTTTTAAACTCAAAACTGTCCAAGAAAAAAATAAAAGAAGAATGGCGGCGGGCGCTGGCCGAAACTCATCCCGTTCTTATTGTCGCCACCAAATCTTTTTTATCCCTGCCGAGAAACGACTTTGGCGCGATAATTATAGACCAGGAGTATTCCCCTTCTTACAAAAACCAAAAACAGCCTTATGTTGACGCCCGCAAAGCGGCGGAAATAATAAGCCGCCACCTTAAGGCGCGCCTGATATTCGGCGGAGAATATTTGCGGACGGAAACCCGCCACAGGGAGGAGACGGGCGAATTCGTTCCCTCGCCCGTGCCCGGCTCCAGGATTGAGTCCGAGTCGCTGCAAATAATCGCCGACACCAAAGAGCCGGCGGAGATCAAATGGCAGAAAAGCAAAAAATCTCTAATAACAAAAGAGCTTCACGGAATTATCGGCGAAGCGTTCGCCAAAAACGAAAAGACTTTGATTTTCGCCGACCGGCGCGGCCACAGCCCGATGACCGCTTGCGCCGACTGCCAGCGCGTCATCACCTGCGGCAAATGTTCCGCGCCCTTGACTCTTCACAAGGAAAGAGAAAATTCCGGCGGGGCGAAGGAGCAGCCTTTTTACCCCCACACCAGTTTTATCACTAATAAAACTGGTGTGGGGGTTTACCTGTGCCACAAATGTCTATCGCAAATGCCCGTGCCGGAGCAATGCTCGCATTGCGGAAGCTGGCGGCTGACGACTTACGGCGCGGGAACGCAAATGCTCGCCGAAGAACTGGGAAAATCTTATCCGGGTTTGAAAATCTTTGAGGCGGACAGCGATGCTGTTTCCACCGACAAGCAGGGCTCGGCTATCGTGAATGAATTTTTAACCGCGCCTTCCGCCGCGGCGCTGATCGGAACGGAGATTATTTTTTCTTATCTTGGCAAACAGGTGGATCACATCGCCGCGTCAGTGGACTCACTTTTCGCCTTGCCGGAGTACAGGATAAACGAGAAGATTTTTTATCTGCTTCTCAAGCTCAAATCGTTGGCGCGAAAAACTTTCATTATCCAGACTGCTTCGCCGGAAAACCCGCTCTTCCAGCATGCTCTGAAGGGCAACATCAGCGGATTTTACAAAGAAGAGCTGGAGAACAGGAAAAGATTCCAGTACCCGCCGTTTAAACTTCTGATAAAACTGACAAAAGAAGACAAGAGCGACGCGTGTCTTGCCAAAGACGCCGCCGAAGTTGAGAAAATTTTGGCTGAATGGAAGCCTCTCAATTATCGCGCGTTTATACCGAAAATTAAAAACAATTACCGCCGGCACTTATTATTGAAAATTGATCCGCAAAACTGGCCCAAAAAAGAAACAAAGCTTTGCCAGATTCTCTCTTCCCTGCCGCCGTCGTGGAAAATAGATATTGACCCGGAAAAACCCTTAAGCTGACTAGCGTATCAATCAACTTAAGGGTTATATAAAACACGAAAACTACTCTACTCCCAGCAGTTTTTCAGATAGTATTTCCAGATGGGAACATGTAGGGGCACCATCTTTTTTGAATTGATGATGCTGTAAATATCCTTTCTGCCAAATTCCTTTAGCTCGGCCACTTCAGCTCCTTTTTTGAGGTCGCCGGAGAAATATTTAAGTTCAAAGGCTATCATGTAGTAGTACTTTCCTTCTCTATTTCTGACTTTCTGGATTAAAAAAATATTCCCAATTTCAGGGTAATAAGTTATCACCCCTGTTTCCTCGCTTATTTCTCTGGAAACAGTATCCAGAGGATTCTCCGTTGTATCGCCATCAATTTCCGGCCTTCCCCCGGGCGCTTTCAAAAGTGGATCTTTATACCCAGCCTCGCAAACAAGAATCCTTCTGCCTGGGGTTTTCCCCACAAACCCCAGCGCCACAAAATCAAGCTTGTTGGATATTATCATCCCCAATGTCGCCCTTATTTCGTTCCTGTCTATAATTAAACTTGTAAAACTTGGTCTGCTTACTTCTTTTCTTGCAATCATGAGCTACCGTCCTTTCTGAAAAAATCAAATTTTTAAATTAAAGTACTGTTCAAATCGTAAACAATTTATCACGATAACAAATAATTGTCAACAAAAATTTTCCGTGCTAATATCACCTTTGATGGCAAAAATAATCCAAACCGGACATAAAACTTTGCGAGAAGCGGCTCAAGATGTGCCGCCGGAAGAAATAAAGAGCGAAAAAATAAAGAAACTCCTCGCCGATATGGCCAAAACTCTTTCCGCCACGCCGGACGGAGTGGCTTTGGCCGCG
>JABWAS010000021.1 GCA_013360865.1 Candidatus Paceibacter sp. | reverse complement strand
ATGGTATATGATTTGAAACAATAAGGAAACAGGTGTGGGGGTAAACTTCTTAAATTCTGTTTAACCTTAATTGAAAGGAGGCCTTAAATGGCTAAGAAATTTGTTGTTTTGGCGACAGGGATGTTGCTGTGTTTTTTGTTGGATGTTGTTGCTCTCGCCTCGGAAACGATAGATGGCACTGTGGAAACATTTTTTTCCGAGAATAAAGAGTCACCCTATGATTGCAAACCTTCATATTTTTTGCGCGATGCAAATGGCAAAAAGATAAGGCTCTTGCTGAAGGGACTGGATAGACCACCCGGCCTGCCGCCAAACACGCGCGTAACCGCAATCGGCGATTATGCCGATAATGGCTTCAGGTGCGAGAAAATCGTACCACAAACGCCGCAACTAATAGGTAAAAAGGAGGTTGATTTTTCCGACACAACGGGAGAACAACCGACTGTGGTATTACTGGTAAAATTTAAAGACCTTGACGACAGTCAGATCGGCGAGGGCACAGAAGGAGGCGTGGCCACAAAAGCCGACGCCGAGAATGTGTATTTTAATCCCGACGAACCGTGGTCGCTGGACAATTTTTACAGGGAAAATTCACGTGATTTTTCCGGCGATAAAATCTGGTTTACAGGCAAGTGCCACGATGAGTGGCGCTTTATGCCCCAGAATTCCGATTACTATGGGTATAGCGAAGGTGGGCAAAACAGGGCGGATATCCAGATAGATTTAATACTAAGAGACGCTCTGGAGGTATACAAGGATGTTTATTTCCCCGATTACACCAGGCTCGTAATAGTAATGGGCGGAATGTGGTCCTACGCCATTAGTACCGTGGGAAAAACAGAGGTTGCCACCGATGACGGAGCAATAAATATGTCGGTGAACTGGCTGGATTACCGCGATATTAAAAATAAGCGCCTTAATTACAAATACCATGAGATGGGGCATGCTTTGGGCGCATATCACGCCAATGGGATGTGGTTTAAGAATTGCTTGGACATAGACAGGATTCCAAATTGGAGCGGGAGTAATAACGGCAATGATGAGTATGAAATTAGCGTATACAATGACGATTGTATTATGGGTCACGGGACTTTGCATTTCCAAGAGCCACTCAAGGAAAGATTTGGCTGGAGAAGTGCGGAGCAAATAATTGAAGCGACATCTGATCAAACTATTACTTTGGACCAGCGTGCCCTTCCATCTGATGGTCTAAAATACATCAAGATTCCTTGCGGCTTCAGGGTTGATGAATTTAACCTCATTCAGGTTTTATTTTACGAAATTGAATACGGTTATCCGACCGGAGTGTTTGAGTCAAACAAATCAGCTCTTGGACCAGAAGGATATGTATTTTTAAGAATACTTGCCGAAAACCAGCTCTGGGGTAGGACCGACAGCGACACCATCGTTTTATATGATAGAGATGATTACGGAACTTATAACCTGTATCACGTGCTGGAGGCCCGCGACTTCTGCGACTCTGTCGGCACCAATATTAGTTTGATTGGCAAGTCCGGCGCGGACGCGGACGCTCAAGCCACGGTTAAGATATGGTTTGAGTGTGCCGGCGAACAAGCACCCTTTTTGTTTAATTATTGGGAGCAATATAATTACAGCCTTTTCGGTGGAAGTGTTGATCCATTCATAACAGTCGGTAATCAGGAAGGAGTTGCTTGTGGAAGAAATAAATACAAACTGGAGGCATTTCCGGAGGGCGGATGGGAAGTATATTTTAGCAAAGACTTGTTGGAATTGGACCCATTTACAAGCGAAAATGTGTCCGTGCATTTTCAGCCACCAGCCTATATTGAAAAACAAAACTATGAGATAAGGTTGCGGGTAAAGGATACAACCAACGGTCTTTACACAGATTCAGTTGTTCATATTTATGTTGACGGCTGGACGCCAAAGCCAACTCCTACCCCATCACCGAGTCCGAAACCATCACCCACGCCGCCGAAACCGACTCCAACTCCTTCACCAACCCTCTCTCCGACACCAAGTCCAACACCTACTCCAATGACAGTCAAAGAAATTCAGCTGTCGCCGGAAAAAATCAAGGTAAGAGTGGAGCAGGAAGCTGACGAGGTCATTGGAGAAACGATAACCGCAATGGTTACCAAGGGGAAACGGAAAATTTATGTTTCCCCTGCCAGCGCCACATCAGATCAAAACGGGCAAGCCGTTTTCAAGATAAAAGGGTTAAAGAAAGGAAAGGCGCAAGTTGTCTTTTCTTCTCAAGAAGTAAATAAAAAAGCCAATGTCAAGGTTAAACCTTGACACGGATTAAATAGCACCTAAAGAGGCCAAGTCCTCTCCCCCTCCTGCAACGCAATGTTGCAGGAGTTTTTTTACAACATCAGGCTTAAAAATATTTTAGAAAGCGTTTTGATTGTCATTTACAGCTAAATTATACAGCCAACAACAATCAGAAACAATTTAAAAAAGAAGTGGGTGTGAATAAGTGAAAAATTAAGGTACGCTTAAAAAAGCAAGAAACGGAGCCGGGATGCGGAGATTAAGCTTTTTTGTCCTTATCGACCACATTGGTAAGACTTTATTGTTTGGATCTTCATTGCTTATAGCTATACACAGTATTTATTTGTATTAACGAAATAAATTAAGCAAATACGATTTAATGTTTAAATTGATTCTAAGGTTGACAGAGCAAACGTGCTAGATTAACCTTAAGTTAGCTTGATAAGCTACTTGGACTTTGAAAATTTCATTATTATTTTAATAATAAACCTCTAATAATAAGAAAGGAGCCATGAAATGAATAATGTAGCTGTAACAGGCGGAATTGTTCCTCTTACAATGAGTAATCTAGAAGCAGAAACAATTAATAATCCTGATGAGAAAGCATGTCCTTTTGTCACCCTTTCGCTTACAAAAAAATGTCCATTTAGGTGCTTATATTGTGGTGAAGGCGGCGAAGGAACCATCAGCAACATGTTGGAATTTAGTCATGACTGGTTTAGAGAAGTGGTTGATTCGTCTGTGTTTTGTGGGGTGAAAAAGATTCGTTTTACTGGAGGAGAGCCCCTTGTGTATAAAAACATTGATAATAGTGCCAAATATGTATTGGATAGTGGTATTACTTTACTTATAAACACAAACGGTTTGTTTGTAAATCGGTTTATAAAGGCCATTGGCAACTATAAGAAAAACTTGCACATAGCAGTCAGTCTTGATTCATTAAAAGAAAAAACGTTTGATAAGATGTCTTCCACAAGAGGATTGTTTCAGAGAGTAATTGATAATATTATTATGCTTAAAGAACTAGGACTGCTTCTTCGTATTAACATGGTGGTAACTCAACTCAATGTAAAAGAAGTGCCAGGCATGGTTAATTTTTGTTGTTCAAAAGGTATAAATCTTAAACTACAGGAAGTGGTGTGTGTACCTATACCATTTGGTAGCTGGCCAAGTTTGCATGTTCCACTGGAAAGCCTTGATCTTTTTTTGGAGGGACAAGCGGATGAGGTTTTTGTGCACTCATATTCTCGCAGTCACGGTGTTCCAGTAAAGGTTTATAGAATTGGAAGTATTTTAGTAACAAATAAAAGTCTGGCTGGAGGGTCACACTATGATGTAGATGGTGTGTGCAAAAAATGTCCGCATTACCCATGTCATGAGGGATTGTATGATTTGTATGTGCTTCCAGATAGACGGGTTGCCGTTTGTCGATGGCATACTCTGGGGGACGGAGATATTTTGAAAACTTTAGATGAAGGAAAAAAAATATTCATGCGCTCCAGTTATGTTAAGAGGCACTTAATGCCAATGTGTGCAAAAGGAAAAAATGCTTGAACAAATGAATCAAAATTGTAAAAATACGTTGCTCTTCAAAGGACAACGTATTTTTTAATACAATTATTTAGACGATAAAGCGTTTCTTTTTTACCAATAATAGATGATATGCTAACGGGATCAAATGATATCAATCTTCCAGACAAAATTCTTCTCATTTGTTCTAATGGATGGATTATTGAGTTCGATTTATTAAGGTCTTTTAATTTGCTATAAATGAAAGTTTTTTCAAAATTTTTATCAGGAATTTCCTTTAGAATAGTAACTAGGGTTTTAATATCGCTAATATTTATTTCTTCTTCAAAGTGACATTTTGGTCTTTCAAAAAAATACTTAATTTGACCTTCCTTAGTCATTTTATTAATATCAGAAAAATTGTTTATTCTATTAAAAAGAAAAACTAATAGCTTTTTTAAAAAAACACAATTTTTAGTTTTATATTTTTTTGGCAAAAAAGACTTGCTTATTTTAAACTTTTCAACTAAAGACATTTTCCTGATATGTTGTTTATTAAACCAATCAAGTTTTGTGATATCAAAAATGGCGTTTGCTTTTTGTAATCCTTTAATACTAAAAAATCTTAATAATTCTTTTTTTGAGAATATCGGTCTCATATTTTTTTTGGGAGACCATCCAGAAAGTGCAACAAAATTTAATATGGCTTCTGGTAAATACCCCGCTTTCTTAAAATCCAGAATGTTCATCCCTTGTTCTTTTCGCAGGGATAATTTAGTTCTATCCGGCCCAAGCAATAACGGTAAGTGACAATATTTTGGTGGTTTAATTCCCAAAGCTGTTGCTATCATGATGTGTTTTGGTGTATTAGGAATATGGTCTTCTCCTCTTAGAACATAATTAATGCCCATCTCATAATCATCTACAACGGAAGCTAAATGATAAGTTGGGTCATTCATGCTTCTGGCAATAACAAAATCACCGAAATAAGAAACATCTGATACTATTTCCCCTCTTATTTGATCAAAGTATTTTACCTTGCCACCACAATTTTTAAATCGTATTAAGGTTTTTTTGTCTTCATCTTTATTTGTTATGTAAGCGCTGCCATTCTTAATTAGTTTTTCAATGTATCTTCTATAAATATGCTTCCTTTCTGATTGCCTATAAATCTCATCCGGATTGAGGCCTAGCCATATTAATGAATCTATAATATATTTTTCATTTTTCTTTTTAGAACGCGGATCGGTATCGTCTACTCTTAAAATAAACTTACCTTTTGTCTTCTTCGTAAGGAGGAAAACATAAAGAGCGTTTCTAATAATGCCAAGCTGAAACGTGCCAGTAGGAGTTGGAGCAAATCTGCTTATTATTTTTCCTGAATAATCCACTTAAATTATGGTAGCCTGAGATACCTACGAGATATCGTTTCCTCATGAAAAGTGAGGCGTCCTACGCTAGACGATCAGGCCATATAATAACTGAAATAACATTTTATTATAATATATTAACATATAATTAAAATTTGTAAAAAACATGGATTTTTGTTAAAAAATGTTATAATTAAAAAAATTTAACAAACTATCTTTGTTAAATTGTGCTGGTTTTTGAACATGGATACAGAAAAAACAAGTAGCCATAAAGGCCAGTCAGAGGGCTTTAAAAATATGATCGAAAAATTATTACCAAAAACAGAAAAAGATTTTGAAATAGAGGAAATTGAAAGAAAATACCCGCCACGTCAACTAAAGGAAGGGATGATGGTGACCCGCATAGCCCCAAGCCCCACTGGCTTTATGCATATTGGTAGTTTATATACAGCTCTTGTGTCAGAGCGTTTGGCGCATCAAACAGGGGGGGTTTTTTATTTGCGCATCGAGGATACTGATAAAAAGCGAGAGGTGGAGGGTGCTGTCGATTTGATAATTAATTCCATGAATCATTTTGGCGTAAAAATAGACGAGGGGGAAAATATTTTCCATAATGAAATTGGAGAGTATGGTCCATATAAACAAAGCGAGCGGAGAGAAATTTATAAGGCTTATGTTAAGTTATTGCTTGAAAAAGAATTAGCTTATCCTTGTTTTTGTTCGCCGGAAGAACTGGAGGATATGCGCAAACAACAAGAGAAATTAAAAGTTCCTTTTGGTTATTATGGTAAGTGGGCAAAATGGCGCAACCAACCTAAAGAAGATGTACAAAAAATGCTTAACACTGGGAGGCCGTTCGCTGTTCGTTTTAGATCCAATGGTAATTCTAATAAAAAAATTATATTTGATGATATTATAAAAGGAAAGCGTGAATTACCTGAAAATAATCAAGACATTATAATAATGAAATCCGATGGATTGCCAACATATCACATGGCTCATGTCGTTGATGATCACCTTATGGGCACTACGCATGTGTTGCGGGGCGATGAGTGGTTTAGTTCTGTCCCTATTCATGTTCAGCTTTTTGAAGCACTTGGGTGGAAACCTCCACGATATGGACACTTAATGCCTATTCAAAAAAATGAAGGGGCTTCAAAAAGAAAATTAAGTAAGAGAAAAGATCCGGAAGCAAGTGTAGCTTACTACGACGAGCAAGGATATCCACAAGAAGCTGTTGTAGAGTATCTGATTAATCTTGCTAATTCTAGTTTTGAAGACTGGAGAAAATCTAATCAAGATAAAGATTATCGAGAATTTAGTTTTTCTTTGGAAAAACTAACTCATTCAAACGGGGCATTGTTTGACATGGTTAAACTTAATGATATTAGCAAGGATGTAGTGTCGCGATTTACGGCGGAAGAGATGTACGTTAAAGTTTTTAATTGGGCTCAGAAATATGACAAGAAATTTTCTGAATTAATGGAGCATAATACTGGATATGTAAAAGATATCATGAATATTGAAAGAGGTGATGAAACAAAAAAAAGGAAAGATATTGCCAAATGGTCTGAAGTGAGAAAAGAAATAGAATATTTTTTCGATGAATTATTTTTTGTAAGTAAGGAAGATGTATCTCAAAACTTAAAAGGAATAGATTTTAGAGACACTGAAGGAATCATTAAGACTTTTGTAAGTTCTTATAACGAAGATTATACTAAAGACGAATGGTTTGACAATGTAAAAAAAATAGCTAAGGCATTTGGTTATGCCGAGAGTACTAAAACATATAAACAAAAACCGGATCAGTTTAAAGGAAGTATGGCAGACGTTGCTAAAATTTTCCGCGTATTATTGACTGGAAGAGTGCAAACCCCAGATTTGTACTCAATTATAAAAGCAATGGGCAAAGATAGAGTTTTAAGAAGACTTTCTGCATTGTTTCAGTTTTTGCCGGTTTCTGAGTCGTCCTATTCCAGAGAGTAAATTAACTTCCCAATTCCTCGGCAAACCTAAAAAGAAAAAGAAAGGAGGTGATAAAATGAAAACACGGAAGAAAAATTACAAACCCGCTCGTGTTGCTACGGCTGTTGATGTCAATTCATGCGCATCAAAACATTCAAAGGCCGGGGCTGGTTGCAAAACAGCAAAAATCATTCCTTGCCGCATTGGCTAGGAAATGATTTTTGCAAAATAAAGAGGAGGAGCAAATTGTTCCTCCTCTTAACTTTAAAATGAAAAATTTAACGGAAAAAATATATAAAGAATTATTATCACGTAATAATGTACTTATAATAGGTCTTACTGACAGCGGCAAGACATACTACGCAACAAATGAGCTCGTTCCATTTCTTAAAAAGAAAGGGTTTAATGTCGCCTTTTTCTCAGATTGCGACCATTTATCCAATATTTCTGATGAAACTGGCCTTGCTATAGTTGATGAAGTAGAAACGCTTATAGATAAAAATTTTTTAGAACAGCGACACTTCCAAGATAAGCCTTACTACTCGCCAGAATACCTAAAAAAAGTAGAAATTTGGCACAATAAATTGAAGCTTATTAAAATACCGTCGGTTTTTATACTGACGAGAAGTGAAAAAAGGGAAATAGAATACTTAATTAACAATGTTAAAGAAATGGACTGGGGGGCACCCGTTAAATGTTTAGCTTTTGAAAATTATAAAAAAACTACTTAGCCCTTTTCTTCCCTTAAGTTAAATTTGGAAATATATTCCATTTAAATTAGCAAATATCCAAAATTTAAAGTTACCTGCCTTTATTTTTAATCTTATGTTCTTCTTCGGCTTTCTTTGTAAACTCTACAAGCTCTTGATCGGTCATTAGCCTAATATTTAATTCTTTTGCTACTTCTTTTATTCTTTTTTCTGCTGATTCTTTATCTTTTATATCAGCAATAACTATTTCCAGTTCTAAATGATATCCCCAAACATCACTATATTTTAACGCAATTTCTACCTCTTTATAAAGATAGTTTTTCCTTTTCTGAAACGAACGCATTATATTATCGGTAAAACCAAGGGAACTGAGGACTTTTGTAAAATCAGCCGCGTGTTTTCGCTCTATTGGAATTTCTAACTCCTCAAAATCGCTTCCTTTTCCTATTTTATTCAGCTTCAAAACAACTTTGGCATTATTTTTTGATACATTGTCAACAACCTTAAGCAACTTATCCGACATTATGAAAAAATGCACATCTTTATCGTCTTCACCAAGATCAACGGCATTATTTTCAAGAAATTCTTTTATTCTGCCATACTCTTTCTTGTTAAACATAGACCTAAACTCAACTTCAATTTTTTTTGTACCCAAATTACGTTGCTCTATATTCATAACTTATAGTAGTGGTAATTATAAATTATAACTTACAATTGATCAATTTAACACAACCAACAAACTCTCTCGCAACCTCTTCTACTTTACCGTCTTTATTTTTAATAATAAAATAGGGTATATTAAATTTATTTGATAGCTTCTTAACTTTTTCTACGGTTCTGTTGTGATATTTCCGTAGCAGCTTTATCTTTTTATCATCGTCTGAATTTTCGGGAACAGGAAAAATTTTTCTATTTCTTTTTAAATTCATTGAATCGGACTTTATTCTTGCCAAAATTTTTTCAGGCTCATCCTCCAAAACAAAAAGGCCATCAAATAATCCAGCCCAATCGTCGGTTGCGTCAGAAATTTTCCCTTCTTTTATTCTTAAATAATGAGCATCAACCAGGAGTGTTTTATTTTTTTGCTTCGCGGCCAAAATAAATCTCATCATTTTGTTAAGCTCCTTATTCTTAATATTGTCATCCATAGATTGTAGCGAATGGTAATCCCCTTCTTTTAAACCGAGCCATCTCATAAAATATTTTGAACCGTGGATTATTTCAAAACAATCATAAAGCTCTTCTAATTTTTCCAAAAATGTTGACTTGCCAACACCACTAACCCCACCGATAAAACATTTTTTTGCCAACAATTCTTTTTCTTTAAAACTCTTTTCCTGCATAATGCCCAATTAAAAACCATCACTTGTCATAATCCTTAAAAGCCATGTGCGGCTTGAAAGGCAATCCTTTTGCCAAGCGCCATTCCGTAAAGAGAGTGTCCACCGGTTTAACAAGGGCGTCTTTTATGTCAAAGCCGAGTTGTTTTGCAGCTTTTTCAATTTTTTCTTTGTCCCCTTCAATTTCTAAAAAGTTTTCAAATGGATATTTCTGTATTTCAATGTGAATATCGTTATAATTTTTCATCCGCAGTGGCAGGGTATATTTTTCATAAGACGTAGATGGCGAGTAGCCCATCATTCTTAAAATATGCGTCATAACTTCAAAATTACCCACCTCTGTTTCCAGCTCTACTTCTTTCTTTTCGTTGCCAACACTCGGCAAAGGTCTTTTGTAAGATAAACTGATTTTATCTCCCTGCTGTCTTAATCTTATTCTGCCGTCAGTGTGTTCCATCAACTTATCCGAATTATCAAACATCACGGTTTTTTGGTGGACTTCTTTATCTGTTGTAATATTCGGACTATCGGTAATTTTTTTAATCTGATTACTATCAATTTTAAATTTTAATTCTACTTCAATTGATTTGTTCATTCTGCTCATATAGTAGATTTTATGTTGCCTATAAATTTAAGTTACTTTAGCATTTCGCAGCTACTTTTTCCACTATCCACATCCGCCCCGTCCAGTCTCCAATAGCTTCACACCACCTGAGCTGGAGTTAAGAAATTAATTCCGGCATGAAGCCGTTCATACTTGTAGTATTTCAAATATTGTTTCA